>DAOTTT010000175.1:0-9619 GCA_034437635.1 Anaerolineae bacterium
GCAATTTCAAAGTCAAGGTTCGCTGCGGGGTATTGCACCGTTCCAGCAGGGCCGTTGCTTTCGCTCCATGTTGTATTCGGGATCTCAGCCGCTGTACCATAGGGCGTACCACTGTCAACTGTTACAGTGATGTTATCACTCTGAACATTGAAATCTTCATTAACAAATACGGTAACGGTTGATGTCCCACCTGTATAGACAAAGGTCGAGGATGAGTTACCGCCAGTATCACCGGCAGCAGCAATCACCGGGATATTGTTGTTATAGGCATTTTGTAACGCACTGTTCAATTGCGATACGTTGATTGTCGCCGGGTCAATGCCGATCATGATAATGTCAGCAGCCGGGAATATACCGCGATAGCCACCTGTCACTGCGGCATTAATTGCGCTGACGATCTCGTTACCGTTTGTCGCACGATATTGATAGACATTCGTCCCTGGTGCAACATCACAGATGACCTCAGCAACAAGCAGACCGTTGGAGTTGGAGCCTTTGTTATCGCTAGTCGAACCATTGTTCCAGACACGATCAATGTTCGGGATACATGCTTGATCTTCAATCTGACCACCGAGCACAAAGCCAGTGTCAATCACAGCGATGTTTGTCCCTGTCCCTGTCACACCTAGTTCATGCCAGTCATTGACACTGATAATGTCAAGCGAGTGTGGTGTCACATTACCAGTTGAATTCGGTGCCGCAGGTACATTAGCAACCATCATATTTTGTGCATTGACGGTGCTCTCTGGCAGATTAGTGCTACCGACGATACGCGGTGGCAGGCTAATCGCTCGCACAATATCCAACGTGGCAACAGGAATCACACCCGCCACGGGCAAATACGCTTCTAAGAAGCCTGGATCAACATAGATAACCTCGCCACCAACACTTTCTACTAGGGTGATGATCTCACCCATGGGTGTTGCGTCATCTTTCCAGACGGCCAATATCAATCGACCAAATTCATCAACCTCGAAGCCTTGTGCGACAATAAGGCTATCAGCAGCCTCACGGCCATCTTCGCTATAAGCAGTTACGATTTCTGTTAGAACGCTACCAATCTTATAGCTCACATCATCGCTAATGATAACGGTCGGCGCGACTTCCGGTGTTGCCTCTGGGTTGACTTCTGGTGTTACTTCTGGGTCTATCGTGACTTCCGGCGTCGCCTCTGGATCAACTTCCGGTGTCGTTTCCGGGTCAGGCGTTGATGTCACTTCCGGCGTCACTTCTGGATCTACCGTGACATCCGGCGTTGTCTCCGGGTCAACTTCCGGTGTCGTTTCCGGATCTGGTGTGGATGTCACTTCCGGCGTCATTTCTGGATCTACTGTGACCTCCGGCGTTGTCTCTGGGTCAACTTCATCCGTAGGTTCGGCTGTGGGTTCAACAACAGGGGGTGGTTCATCAGTCGTTTCTACAACAGGTGTAGGTTCGTCTGTAACAATCACCTCTGTTGGTTCTGGTGTGACCACAGGCGCGTTAATTTTTTGGATAACAATGTCATCAATAGTAACAACACCGACGCTAGCTGCCCCAGACCCAAATGCCACCATCCCAGCAGGAAGCGGCATCGAGTCACTGACAACAACTTGTGGTGTCCCGTTGACACTGACGGTCAGTTCTCCACCAGCAGCGACAATGTTGACAACATACTGTTGGATTGTAGGCGCTACAGGTTGTACACCCGCGTTGACACCAGCACCAAGCAATAGATCATTGCGATACAACGATGCGTTACCAACATAGTCGATTGTCACGACATAACGTTCTGCACCAATACGAAAGCTAATCTCAGCAGTCCCCCCTTGACCTATGCCAAGACGCGCTACGAGCGCAATATGCTCCCACATCAGGCCGTTAATAGTCGCCGTCTGTGATGGTGCAGCGGTACTCAAAACCGTTGTTGCACCATTGTTAAACAATGCCCAGCCGGGGCTTAATGTCCAGAAGACTGTACCTTGTGTTTCAAAGTCCTCTGCAAACATTGTTGCATCAGGCGGAACCTGAAGCGGCAAAGGCGCAACCGGCGGCTCAACAATAGGAACCTCCGGTGCTTCAGTTATTGTTGGTTCTTCTGTGACAACCAGCGTCGGTTCTTCTGTAACCGCCGGCTCTGGTTCTTCTGTCGCTGATGTAACAACAGGCTCAGGTGTTTGAACCGGCGGTTCATCAGTCGATTCCTGTGCGCGGAGTGTCTGGATGCCAGACGATGACAAACTCATTGTCATGAGCATGACAAAAGCTAACACTGTCACCACACGTATATAAAATCTGTGTCTATGGGTTGTCATTACTTCTCCACTTTATAAAACACATAATTACATTTTAGCACAATTATTTAGATGCAAAATAGATGTGCGCTCAACTTTTATATCGACTGTAGCGAGCAGAGGTTACGGCTCATCACCTTACAAAGCTGTTATGGTTTTGTATAAAGTAGGCAAACTTAGGCTAACTCTTTAATCTGTAAAAATGTGAGGTTAAAGCGGATACGACCACGTTCTATCCAGACAACATCTATAACGGCTGCCTCAAACCCTTCTAGCCGCAACAAGTCACGGGCATCATCTAAAATATCACCATTCGCACTATACAAGACAATAAGCATGTCTGATTGCAATTCTAGGTCAACCCAAGGGTTACGAATAGCAGGAAAATTCCCAATCAGAGAGCGCATATACAGACTGGTGATCGATACAGCAGGTTGGTTAATCGGCGCAGGCGCGAGTTCACGCCAAAAAAAGACGTCACTTTGGGGAGCAATGGACTCTACAACTTGGATGGTATCGTAAGCTGCCAGCAAAAGATCTTTGTTACTCTCATCTAAATAACTGACTTGATTCCAAATCGAATTGTCGATACGCACATTATTGATAATGCTACGATACCCAACAACGCTTATCCCGATCACAAAGGCTGTTACACCTGCTACAAGTCCCCAGGCACCAAATCTACGCATTACCCCAAAGGTGGCAAAGCCAATGCTAATAGCAATTACAGAAAGTAGAATAGGATTAGGCCACACATCAGCATTACGTGCCAGCCAACGCCAATGAGTCGATGCAAACGGCAGTATAGAGACTAATACACCGCCAATCATCACTAGCGTAAATTGACGAGTGTTCAGGCTTTGCAGCATGTAATCGAGGTAAACACCCAAAACCAAAAAACTTGATGGCAGCAGATAGGTCGTATAAAAGCGCACTTGTAAAACACGGATACCCACGAACTGCAATACAAGGAAGCTGGCGAAAACGATCAAATAATATATGCTGATCTCTCTTGCATAAAAGCCCTGTTTTGCACGGATATTCAAAAAAACTATAAGGACAGCAAAGAACGGAAGAACAATGTGGTCAGCAAATGGGAGCCAAGGCCGCGTTGGGACGACGGGATCAGTATCAAGATTTTGTACTTGGTTGGTCATAAACTCAATTGACGGCATAAAGAACAAAAAATCGTTACCAAATGCTGAAGAGATAAAGCCAAGAGTAACTGTCATCGCTATAAAACCAGCCGCAGCCCAAGCAGTTAAAGCAATATAATCTTTTTGCGTGTTCAAACGCACAAACAGATAGAACAGGCTAACGCCAAATATAGCTAAAAATAAATTCGTGTAAAACAGATTGGCAAACATCATACCCGCAACTACAAGCCAAACAGCACGATATTTTTGAGCCGTTATGCCATAAAGCAGACAAAAAGTTGCCAATAGCAAATAAGCGATGCCAGCACCATCAACATAAGTCCAACCACTGGCGGAAACAAAAGCGACGTGTGTTGCAAACAACAGCGTAGTAAAGAAAGCGATGCGTACTGTCGTTAGTTTTTTGAGAATGGCATAAAATGCAAATGTAGAGGACCAGTAGATGAGGAGATTAAAAACGATATTCGCCTCAATAGGATTAAACAATGTATTTATAATATAGCCAGGTACGATGAAACTTAATCGGGTGCCAATATAATCATAAGGGTGCAACGCTACAAGATCTGGCCAGTTGAAAAAATGTCCATAATATGACCAAGCATCCACACCGTTCGCGTTATAAATCCAAGCATCATTAATGATCAATAAAATCACAGGCACCAAAAATAGAGCACCTATGTGCCAATCAACTTTGCGAGCATTAAATTTCCACATGAGGTGCAATTAGCCTATTGCAAACAAAGATTTTAGATTATAAAAGTTAGCCTATACAAGCACAAGGTAGATCAGATGACGCATCTTTCCAGAAGACACTTTTTGCAATTGGTCGCCGGTGGTGTTGCTATCGGCGTTGGTGCAAGTTTATTGACTAGCAACCGCCAAATAAGAGGCAATAATCGTCAAGCAAAGACACCTAATATCGTCTTCGTTATGGTTGATGATTTTGGTTTTGGTGATCTGTCATTATATGGTAACCCATATGTACATACCCCAAACCTTAGCGATCGCCTGCCCTCGACGGGGATTACGTTAACACAGCATTACAGTGCATCCCCCATCTGTGCACCGGCACGCGCCGCCCTGTTAACCGGCAAGTACAACCATCGTGTCGGTGCGGTGGATGTACCATCTAATCGGGGTTTAGATCGTATCAATTTGGATGAGCGTCTTATTTCCACAATCTTCCAGCAAGCAGGTTACACCACAGGACTTGTAGGCAAATGGCATAACGGCATCCACGATTTTGCCTATGCACCCTTCAATCGCGGATTTGATAAATTCTTTGGTTTTATGAACGGCGGGATGGACTATTATGATTGGGTGCTATATAACGATACAGACTTAATTGAGTCCGACGGTCAATATTTAACCCATGTCTTGACTGAGGTCGGCATTAACTTCATGGAAAATCATAGAGATGAGCCATTCTTCCTCTATATGCCATACAACACACCGCATATTCCGCTGCAAATTCCTGGAGACGGTGCGCAATATTTTGCAGAAGAGCATAACCTAAGCCGTGCCCTGAGTCACTACTATGCTATGGTCGAAGATATCGATGCACAAGTCGGCCATCTGCTTGATGCATTAGATCGTCTCGACTTGGCTGATGACACAATATTTGTCTTCACAGCGGATAACGGACCGGACACTTATTCTGAAATAGGGTCAATTGCCAGAGAAAACTATATCTTCAGCGGTGATAAACGTGAGGTGCTAGAAGGCGGTATTCGTGTACCGACGTTCTTACGCTGGCCAAATGGTTTACCTAGCGGGGTTGAGTCGGATACTATCTCACATTTTATCGACTGGTTACCGACATTTGCAGCCGCGGCAGAAATCCCACTCTCGCCGACATTAGATATTGATGGATTTAATCTGCTGCCTGTATTGAGAGAGAAAGCAACACTTGATGAACGCACAGTCTACTGGCAATACAATCGTTACAAGCCGGTAGCACAATGTAACGCTGCAATTAGAAAAGGCGACTGGAAACTTGTTTTTCCACCTATTGAGGAGGCCATGCAAAAACTTCCTGAAGATAATGATGCTTATCGTTATGGGTTAACCAAGCCACCAGAGATATTTGACATAGATCCAACCTTACCAGAGCGTAACTTACCGCCACCACATCCGCCTCAACTCTATAATTTAATAGATGATCCAAGCGAACAGGTGGATTTATCCAGCGCATATCCAGAAATGGTCGCCGAACTGACTGAAGAATGGAATACATGGTTTAACCGTGTATATGCAGATTGGCAACTGACAAGAACACGATAGGTGCGAGTATCCCGCCAGGAAAGGTACAAATAAACCTGTGAAGAAATGTAACCACTGTCATCAGACATTTAAACATGATAATTGGCACTGTCCCCATTGCAAGCACACACCACAGATTATTGATGATGTGGCAATACTTGCGCCTAATTTACAATCTGGGTTTGAATCACAATATTTTGAGCCACTGTACCAGCATGAAGACAGCCACTTTTGGTTTGAATCGCGCAACCACATCATCATCTGGGCGCTTAAAAAATACTTTAAGCAGATGACATCATTTTTAGAAGTAGGTTGTGGTACAGGCTTTGTGTTGCGAAATGTACATTATCACTGGGAACAACTCAACGTTGTTGGCAGTGAGATATTCCTTGAAGGATTATCCATCGCGAAGCAACGCTTACCAGAAGCACAGTTTATCCAGATGGATGCACAAAGCATACCGTATCATGAAGAGTTTGATGTTATCGGTTCCTTTGACGTACTTGAGCATATCGCTGATGATCGCACTGTGCTTAACCAAATGTATCAAGCCGTCAAACCCGGTGGGGGACTCCTGTTATCTGTCCCACAACATCCACAATTATGGAGTGTCGTGGACGAATACGGTCATCATCAACGCAGATATACCCGGGCCGAATTAATCGAGAAAGTAAGCGCCGCTGGTTTTACTGTAGAGCATGTCACATCGTTCATGACGCTCACCTTACCGCTTTTATATTTATCGCGCCGATCAACCCGTAATCAAACTGTTGAAGATTATAATGTATCGCAAGAGCTTAAATTACCTCGTTTGGTAAATTGGGGATTGAGAAATCTACTGCGTATAGAAGCCCTCATGATTCGTATCGGCATCAAATTGCCTGCAGGCGGAAGCCTACTATTAGTCGCGAAACGCCCGGCTAATGACGATAAGTCTTGAGCCAACCACAGACTTATTTGCGATGGTAGAGCCTCCACATTCCACAGTGGGTTTATATCATCCTTGCTCGGCTTTTCGTCGGTGGACACATTGCGCACCCAACATCATATAGAACGGCAAAATACCAGTCCCTACAACCTCATATTTACCCAACTGACCATACTTCAATTTAGCACCAGAAAATATGAGACACCATAGGCGAGAGGAGAGAATCAAAAAAGAGGATCATAATAATCCCCGGAAGGCGACGACCGGAATCGAACCGGTGTACGAGGTTTTGCAGACCTCTGCCTAACCACTCGGCCACGTCGCCAATGTGTAACAGTATACGTGAATTATGTGGTCAGGGCAAGGCTTAATCGCCACTTGCGCAAGGCGGCAAATGCGGTCACAATACCCTCTATGAACGATTACGACGATCTACCAGAAGAAGAAAACGACGACTACGATGACGATGATCTATTGTTGCCGCGTGGGTTGCCACTCGCCGATGAAGATTTTGTTGCCGCACTGGATGATAGCGATTCAATCGACCTGGGCGAACTGGATTTAACCGGAGATGAGTCGCTAGACATCGAAGCGGCGCTTGAGTCGGTCGCGTCTTTGAGCGATGTCATCGCCGAGCAAGAAGCGCAAGAAGCCGCCGAACAAGCGCAGATCGAAGAACAAGAGCGGCAACAGCGAGAAGCAGAGGCCAAACGCGCCGCTTATTATCTGCCGCGCCCACCGCTCACCAGTTTAGAGCGGGGGCAGTTGTCCTCCGTTATCCCGGCCATTTTGCTGATGATTGTCGGTGCGGGGCTAACGCTAGCACTCACAGCCGAGGACTTCAGTTTAGAACCAGGCACGTTAGTCTTAGTGGCTATGGGCGGCATTAGCGCGTTGATGCTAGCGCAGTGGGTGTCCTCCGCACGGTGGGCAGGAGGGGCGCTATTCGGTGGCCTGAGCCTGCTATTTACAATTGTCATTACCGTCTTTTTACAAAGCGACGGCGCGGACGGTTGGCCGTTGTTCATCAGTGGCATCGGCGCAAGCGCCCTCTTGAGTGCTTTCTTAGCGCAACCACTCAACCGAAAACAACCATTCTTAGGTGTCATGTTGGTAATCGCTGGCGGGCTAGGATATGCGCTAAACCAGGGATTGATTGATTTTGACTTTACCGACATCGCGCCGATTTTGGGCGTTGGTGTGGCCGCTTTTATCGTCATTTTGTTGATTATGCCGGTTTTCATCAGAAGTCAGGATTGATGCGGTGCGAATTGCCATTGATGCCAGCCGAACCACCGTTCAGCGGGTGACCGGCACTGAACACTACGCGACAGAACTTATCCGCGCGATGATTAAGCATAATCGCAAGCATGAGCTTGCGTTGTACTTCCGCGATGCGCCCCCAGCGGACTTACTCCCGGCGTCGGAGCGCGTGAGCTACCATGTCATCCCATTTAAACGTGCGTGGACGCATATCCGCTTTGCATGGGCGCTCTGGCGAGATCGCCCGGATGTAACATTCGTCCCGGCGCATACCCTGCCGTTTATATTCCCCGGTAAGTGCGCTGTTACCGTGCATGACCTGGGCTATAAGCACTTCCCACAAACACACACGACACTAGGCCGCTTTTATCTCAATTTAACAACACACTATAGCACGCGCCGCGCACAACGCATCTTTGCGGATAGCCGCGCAACCGCTGACGACATTATCACCTATTATCAACCGGAAAAGCAGCGTATTCTCGTTGTGTATCCTGGCGTGGAAGCGCCACAACACAGCGAAAACGACATCACCGTGAAGTATCAACTGCCGCAGCGATATTTTTTATTTATCGGCACATTGCAGCCGCGCAAAAATATTGAGGGCTTGGTTAAAGCGTATCGTGCCTATCGTGAGCGCGTCAACCAACCAGCGGATTTAGTCTTGGCTGGCGGCAAGGGCTGGTTGTTCGATGAGCGTTGGCTAGAGGGCGCGGTTGGCGTGCATCAAATCGGCTATATTGACGAAGAAGACAAGGGCAACCTCATGGAAAAAGCCCTGGCGCTGGTCTTCCCATCGTTTTATGAGGGGTTTGGCTTCCCGGTTATAGAAGCGATGCACTGCGGCTTGCCCGTCATCGCTAGCGACACGTCCAGCTTGCCGGAGCTTATGGGCGAAGCCGGTATACAGGTTCCCCCGGATGACCCCTTCACCATCGCCCGCGCCATGATCCGCATTGAAGCGGATGAAGACCTAAGACGGCAACTCCGCGAAGACGGGTATCAGCAAATTCGTCAATTCAGTTGGACAGCGGCGGCGCTTAAGGTGTTGCGCGGTCTGGAATTGCTGGAAAAAGCATGAGCACCCATCAGCAGCGTATTTTATTGGTGCAATTCGCGGATATTGGCGATCTTATCCTGACGACCCCGGCGATTGCCGCGCTCCGTGCCGCACAACCCAACGCCCACCTCACGCTGTTGACTTCCGCGCACAGTGCGCCCATTTTGCCTGATGATTTGGTTGATGAGGTGATTTTATTCGACAAAAGCGCGTTTAATGGCTCAAAGGCTCTGTTCAAGCCGCGCAATCTCCGGCGTATATTGAGCATTGGCCGCTATGATACAATCGTCTTTTTTCATCACTTTACGCTCAAACTCGGTACGCTCAAATTTTGGCTGATGGCGAAAGCGGCACGCGCTAAACGGCGCATCGGCTTGCAGAATGGTAACGGTTGGTTTTTAACCAATAGCATCCCCGATGACGGTTACGGCGCGATACACCAAGCGCAGTATTGGCTTAACCTTGTCGGCTTACTCGGTGCGGAAACCGCCCCACATCCGGCAAAGATTAAAATTACGCCGTTCGCAGAGCGACCACAGCGCCCTTTTGCAGTCATCCATGCGGGGAGCGGTGGCTACAGCCTGGCACGCCGTTGGGATGCGGTACAGTTCGCCGCCGTCGCGGATCAATTGCATGATGCGCATGGCTTGGATATTGTGCTGGTCGGCGGCAAAGC
>DAOTTT010000176.1:0-8175 GCA_034437635.1 Anaerolineae bacterium
CAACTCTACACGGAATGTGTCGAACTGTTCAAACTGGCGCTGGATGATAAGCGCCTGCACGAACGCCGCAAAGACAAAGCACATATGGCGATCTATCAGCTTAATTACTACCTCCAGTTGATTATGGGGCACATCCGACGCAACGGCCTTGACGAAGACAACGCCGCCGGGCAAATCAATTGGAAAGTATAAGGCTATAGACTCACCTTGCCGAGATTGGTAACATTATTGACAATCCAATTCAACAATAAGTAAACAGTTATAAGTTCTCAGTATACAGTTTCGATATGTAAAGGCTGTAACAGTACTCTAAAGTTTACACTAGCAGGGCTTTCGCTTTGGGTCACACGGGCGCGAAGAATCACGCCCCTACATTACGATTTTTATTGTTGTAGGGGCTGCATTCTTGCAGCCCGCAGGGAAAAAACGACTAGACTATGTTATGAAAAATTTCTCAAGCAAAAGACCTAAACTGATAACTTAAAACTGACCGAAGGTTACAATAGAAACGTTAGGTTACAATGACAATCATTTCCTTGTTACATGGCGCAAGCGATGCCAAGCTCGCGGCGCGTATCCGTGCGGATTTAGAAGCCGAAGGGATGACAATCGGTGATGATGGCGTAGCCGTCGTCATCCTGTCGCAACAATCCGTTGAAGATCAAGCGATACAGGCGCAACTCGTCGCCGCGCTCGATGCAAATCGTCATGTGGTGCCGATCATCACACAGCCGGTGGAACTGCCCCGGTTGATCGACAATTTACAGCCGCTGAACTTTAGCAGTGGGTATAACCGCGAGCAACTGCTTGAGCGCGTCAAGCGGCTTTCCGCACCGGATGCACCAAGCCCCCTTGTGACGCACACGCCGCGTGTGAAGAAAGCCAACCAACGCGCTGGGTTTATCATGGCGGGCGTGGTCGCTGCGATGTTCTTATTGGCGTTGGTCGGTGTGTCACTCGGCGTATTCCAAGCGCCAGCGGACGAATTCGCCGGGGTGGAAACACAGGTCATTTTGACGCGCAATTACTACATCGACCGCTACATCCCCCGCAACACGGATGAAGCGTTGAACTTCCCGGCCACACTCGAAGGCGTTGTTGGTGGCTCGACGGTACAGCCCTACTTGATTTTGACGGCAACCGGCATTGTCGAATATGCGGAGGCGACCTATTACCCGCGTAGTACAGACGACGCGACCGCCTTCCCACTCACGCTCACCCGCGTTTCTACGCATGTGCAGGAACGCATGGCCGCCACCGTCACAGAGCGCGCCGCGCACACACCCACGCCTACACCATCCGCAGACGATTAAGGAGGCGCTATGTCAACGGATATTCTCGTCATAGGTGCTGGCCCGGCAGGGATCGCCAGCGCCTACTTTTTACAGCAAGCGGGGCTAACCTATGAGGTAATCGACGCTGCTGACGAGATTGCCACCACATGGAACAGCCTGTACCCGTCCTTGCGCTTAAACACGACGCGCTTCTTTTCGCATTTGCCGGAAAAGAAGTTCCCGCTGTCTTATGGCCTTTTCCCGACAGCCAAGCAGTATCATCGTTATTTGGTCGATTATGTGCGCGAGCAACAGTTGAATATTACGCTAGGCGTAAGTGTGCAAGCCATCCACCCAGAGGGCGACGGTTGGCGCGTAGAGCGCAGCGACGGGAGCTTCTGGTATAAGGCGGTCATCTCCGCGACGGGGCGCTTTAAAAATCCTTGGCTGCCGGACATCCCCGGCATGGACGACTTCCAGGGTGAATTGCTCCACGCGCAAGATTATCTAGGCGCAGCGCCCTTCGCCGGTAAGCGGGTGATGGTCGTCGGCAATGGGCCAAGCGGTGTAGACATTGCGACCGAACTCGGACGCGATGACGGCGTGATGCACCCTGTCTTGCTCTCGCAGCGCACCGGGGTGATGCTACGTCCGCGCTATCCGCTAGGATTACCCAAGCATCTATGGGTGATTATCAGCGAGAAATTGCCGGGTTTCATCGGGCGACCACTTCTCAACAAGATCACCAGTATGAAGTTTGAAAATCTGGATAAAATCGGCATCAAAGCCCCCCGTACTGAGGAGGAAAGCTCCGCCGCCGGGGGCACACGCGGCCATGAACTGATTGATATGGTCAAGGCGGGGCGCGTGCGCAGCATTGATGGCCCGTTACGCTTTTTGGATGATCGTGTGATGCTCCAAGATGGCAGTTGCGTGACAGTCGATGCGGTCATCATGGGCACAGGCTATCGCCCGGTAATCGAGACGTACTTTAAACATCCTTACGAGACAGATAACCAAGACTGGCCGTTGCGCGTCGATGGCGACCGCGACCGCCAAGATACCGGCAAGCGCGAAGTCGTGGGTTACCCTGGCCTGTATCTCGTCGGTGTGTTCTACACGGGCAAAGGCGCGATGTATAACTTCAACGTAGAAGCCGCTCAAGCCGTAGAAGAAATTCAAGAGCATTTACGTCTCAAGCAACCTCAACCGACAACCTAAGCGATAAAAAAGCCCGCTGCGATCGACACAGCGGGCTTTTTTGATTCTGTCTTGCAGGTTAGGTCGTCACGCGATTGCGCATAACCCAGAACCCAGCGCCTAAGGTGAGCAACACACCCGCCACCAACACCGCTATGATGATGTTGCGCGAGTCCGGTGTTTCACCTGTTGATGGTAGTTCTGTAACACCCAGGTCTTCCGGTTGCGGCACATCAGTGCCCGGTGTGCCTGGATCAACCGGTGCGGTCGTAGTCACGTTGATGGTGAAGTCTACGATTTCATCCGCGCCGCCATTCAGTGGGACACCGCCCGGATCGCTCACGATGGAGGTTGTACCGCAGATGTGCAAGCGATAGTTGCCAGTCGTCAATGCAGGCGAGAAGGTCAAGGTTGTAGCGTTGGCAATCGGATCGTACACTGTGCCGGTCTGTGTGATACGGGTATCCCCAGCATCGACACCACCAGCACAATCAACCGTCTGGAAGCCCGGTGTCGCACCTTCAGCCAACAGGATATAGTTATCCGGGTTATCCGCGCCGTCTACGCCCGTGCCAGCAGCAACAATGATATTGAAGGCAATATCAATCTGACCGACTTCAGTCGTGATGACCGCGCCATCCAGCGGCGTACCGCCGACTTCGATCACACTGGTGACGATCGGTATCGTTGTGCCGAGATCAAGCCCGACGATGATCGGGTCATGGTCGGAGGAGCGGTAAGCATCCGCATTGTACATGGTGTTAACGTGATTGGCCGTTTGGAACTCGGTGTTGTAGTCCATGTAAAGCGGTTCATCCGCGTTGATGTGCCACTCAGTCGCGCCGGTCACTTGCGGCAACAAGCTCGCGCTTGCCATAGCATAGTCCAGCGTGCCCCAGGTTTGAACCTCCGGGTCAGTGTTCCGATCATTCGGGAAGCCATAGCTGTATGTACCGCCAAAGAGCGCACCCAGGTCGGTATAGCCCGCGTTTTCTAGCGCGGTGATGGGGTCTTCTTGAGCATATGCGTTCAGGTCGCCCAACAAGATCGCATCGACTTCACCGGAGCCTGTCGGATTGAGGGCGAGCCAATCAAGCACAGCATCAGATGCGGCTGTACGGCGGGCGTTCCAGTTGCCCTGACCGTCGCCAGCGTCAGCATCCGCGCCGGTACCAGTACCGCCCTTAGATTTGAAGTGATTGACAACAACCACGAGTTGTTCGCCTAAACTGGGGTTTGCCACATCGACAACTTCAAAGGTGGCGGCCAGTGATGCCCGGTTGCTGCTCGCACCATTGAATAATGGTGGGGTAAAGCCAACCGCAACCGCATCGCTATCGTCCAGAATTTCAACGGTCGTGCCTGCTACGATATTCACCACGTTGACATCATAAATAATGCCCACCGCGATTGCATCATCGCCCACCTGCGCCGTGCCAGGATCAGCGAAACCATAGGTGCGTGTCCCCGCAGCGTTTAGACCGTTAACCAGGTCTTGGATGGCACTGTTGGCAGCGAAGCCGTCATTTTCAAGCTCAACCAGGCCGATGATGTCAGCATCCAAGTTGATGATGGCCTCAATGATCTTATCACGCTGGCGGATGAACTCGACTGATGTATCGGCACCGCGCGGTGTCGGGAAGCCACCGCCTACACCATCACCATTGAAGTAGTTGAGCACGTTAAAGCTCGCAACCCGTAGCGTACTTGCGCCTACACCATCCGGCGCAGTAGTGCGCGGGTTGGCACTGGTGATGAAGTTCACCGTTTGCGTCGGGAAGATGCGGTATTCGCCAAAGCCGAAGTTGACCACGCCGACGACGTTACTCACGGTATACCCAGCACGGAGCGTATTTGTCGCGCTCATCTCGCTGCCGTTAACGGTAATCGCCGGATCCGGGTTTTGAGCACTGTTCGCGTCATCAATCAAGATCGTGCGATCTTCGATTTGATCTTGGTAGTTGCCATAACCGACCACATCCGGCGGGTTGGCCTGTGTAAAGTTCGGGATGCGGCCACCGCTGGCGAGTTCATACTCGCCAAAGCGCCCGACGTTATACACATCGTTGAGCGTCAGCGCACCTGTAGCAGCTTGGACATCAACGAGCATCCCTTCGTACTGCTCCCAGTCGAAGTAATCCACAAGCGGCAACGTCACGACAGTGGGGGTAATTGTGCCAGTTGCGGCGCAATCTTCCACTGTACCCGCCGTCGCATCCACCAGGGTGATGCCGAAGGTCTCGGCAACTGTACCCGTCACTTGGACGACATTACCGACGGCAACCGCTGCGCCGCTCTCGATGTAGATACCGTCAGAAGTCGCCGGGTCAGCATCGCCGGTAATCTCTTGGATGGTAAAGCCGGACGGGTTGTAATCCGGCGAAAGTGCCGTTACGACACCCTGCACCGTGACCGGGTTACCCACCAATGGGCTGACGGTGCCGTTACCTTGCACGTCATAGATTGGCGTATCCGCTGCGGTACAAGCCGTTGCCGGGTTGACCGTCGTAAATGTAAACACGTAATCATCGCCGCCCGTGCCATCGCCGTTACCGTCTAGTTGATCGGCGGTGTCGTCGTTATCGGTGGTCTGCGCCGCGATGACCGTCACCGTACACGTCGTATTCGTCGGCAACGGATTATCCGGTGTCAGCGTGATTGTCGTCGTATCGTTGGCCGGGAGCACCGGAACAGCCGTAAAGGGCACAGGCGTTGGGACCGGGCAATCCACCATAATCGCCGTAGCGGTCAAGTCAACGATTTCGTCAAAATCAATCGTGATTGTCGCGTTGGTTGCCACACCTATTGCAGTATCTGCTGGTACGGTTGTCGTCACCTGCGGCGGGAAGTCCGGCACGGCACAGAGATTGGTCTCACCTGGGTTGGGCGGCCATTGCTCAAAGTCTGCCGTATTGCGTTGATCCGTCGCGGGGTCACCATCCGGGCAACGTTGGTTGGAGTGGGATGCACCATCAGAGCCAGCGCCGGAGTCATTGCGTTCATTAATCTGCGGTTGGGCTGCATTGAGCAGTACCAGCAATCCGGCATCGTCGCCATCATCTGTATCGTATACCAACGCATCAACCAAGTTGACCGTCGTCACGGGTGTATCAACGGGGAAGTCCGTAGCATCACCTTGATACAATGCAGCAGCATCCGCGCCATTTTGGATCAAGTTGGTATTCGGGGTCACGTCAAGATCACAGTTCGCCACGTTACCCGCATCACCGCACAGCACGAAGAAGCCATTGGCATCGGTCGTTTGGCCGTCAAGGTCAAAGGCTAGATATGATGCGTCATCACTGCCGTTATACAGCACCAACACCAATCCTGTCAGATCGGTATTACCCACACCACCATCATAGAGTTCGACAAATTCAGCGGCATCTGTGCCCGCCTGGTCAGCATCCAGTTCGTTGATAACCAGATTGGTGTTGACTGAGGCAGCTATCGTCGTAAATGTAAACACGTAATCATCGCCGCCCGTGCCATCGCCGTTACCGTCCAGATTGTTACCTGCTGAGGAATCAACGACGTTGGCCGCCGCCACCGTCACAGTACAAGTTTCACCGTTACCAAAGTCTGTCGGATCAAAAACGATGAAATTGACACCGCTTGCGATGCTTGTGCTTGATTCTGGTGCGCCATAGCTTGGGCAGTCCACCGTGACCGCACCACTGGTGTAATCAACCAGTTGGTCAAAGTTAACGGTGATGCTGCTATTGAGCGCCACACCTATTGCAGTATCTGCTGGTACGGTTGTCGTCACCTGCGGCGGTGGGGTCGCGACTGATCCATCATCGCCTGTGATGATGAAGTTATCAACAGCGAAATCTTCATCACCGGCTTCAACAGAAACCCGCATTTGCAGGTCAAGTGTGTTGCCCGTGCCTGCAATGGTCTTGGTGAAGGTCTGTGCAGCATTACCGAGTGCGATGCCATCACCTATACCGTTAAAATCAGTATCTTCACGAAAAATACCGTTAAAGTTACCACTGCTGAAATCCGCACCATAAAACCAAATCAAGTTTTGCCAAGCACCGCCATCAATGCGATATCGCACTTCGATATAATCTGTATTCGCAGGGTCGCCATCAATATCGCCAGGGCTATCAAAAAATTCAGCAAAGTCCCCGCTGAACTCTAAGCTAGTTAAGCTCGTAATTGACAAACCGCTCCATGTGAAGATGAAAGGCACCGCTGCGCCCTCACCATCTATGTCTTGGCCGTTGAGGTATTGACCTGTAAAGCCTGTGTAGGCTTTTTCCCCATTTGGCGCAGTCACAGCACTCCCATAGTCAAAGGTGCCAGCGCCATCGGTCAAACCCAAATAATCGTTAAGGTCATCGGAGAAGAATGGCTCGAACGAGTCGTTATCTTCTACAGTGAAGCCTGTGGTATTGTCGAAAGTCTCGTTGAGTACGCTCACCGGAGCGGCCAGCACAGCGTTGGTGCTAGGACGCGCTAAAGCAAACGACAACAATGCCAGCACAGCTAGCACCATGACGGTTGCCCCCCGTGAACGGGTTATATATCGCAGCATAATTGCTCCCCAAGTATGAATAAATTTGGTAACGATGGGATTATAATGCAATTTTGGGCAACCGTCATCTGTTAGAGATACGTTTAAACTAACATCCCACGATATTTAAAAAAATTAACTCTGCTTTAATGTGTTTTGCATGAAGGCGAGAATGTTTTGTGCGATTTCCTCACCGCTTTCTTCTTGCAAAAAGTGCCCAGCCCCTTTGATGACCATTTCCGGTTGATCTTTTGCCGCTGGGATGAGCTTACGGAAGAACTTTGCCGCACTACCTGTCACCGGGTCACTGTCGGAGAACATCACCAAAGCTGGTTTTTGCCATCGGCTGAGTTCGTCGCGTGCGTCACGCAGCACATCGGCAAAGGGGTCGTCAAAATTCATGGGAACAAGCAGAGGATACGTCGCAATCGCCGCTTTGTAACGCTCATCCGGGAAGGGCGCATTATAAGCGCGGAGCACATCGTCGGTCAGCACATCTTGCTTGACGGTGCTCAGTTCAATCAATTTGCTGACGACCATCTCCCGCCCGACACGCTCCACAAACTGCCGCCACTGCATAAACCCGTCGCCGACTTCAATGTCCCCGGTGGGCAAGCTGGTGTTCATAATCACCAGACGGTCAAAGCGATCTTGCATGGATGTCGCAACGGGCAACCCAACGACCCCACCGTAATCTTGGCAAACCAACGTGATATTGTTGAGGTCAAGGTTTTCGATGAATGCCGTCAACGTGTCAAAAAGCAATTGAATACTATATTCATCAATCTCGGTGAATTTGTCCGACTTACCGAAGCCGATAAGATCCGGCGCGACAACACGATAATGCGGGGACAACCCAGGGATGATTTTACGATAGAGATAGCTCCAGGTTGGCTCGCCGTGTAAGCACAATATGACCTCATCACCTTGGCCTTCGTCGAGATAGTGCATACGCAGACCTTGCACGTTGATATAATGTGGGGCGAAATTATAGCCAGGCAAGTTTTCAAATCGTTCTTCAGGGGTTTGTATCAAAGGCATATCAATTCCTTTATATATAAGTTATTTGTAACTACTCAGGTAAAGCCTATATCCCGCATCGGCTCAAAGCCGATAGCTACATTAAACGCTAGGAAGCCCGTAAACGGGCTGTATAAAATTGATCTTTCGCGCTGACTA
>DAOTTT010000177.1:0-10160 GCA_034437635.1 Anaerolineae bacterium
GCATGGATACGTGATACGCCTTTTTCTAGTGCACCATAAGGGTTCAAATCAACATCTGGCTGGCGTGGGCTGCTAGTATCCGCTCGCCCAAAGACGATACGGTCAGATAATTCAACAACCAGCGGTTCGCTAGTGTTACGAAAGTGAATAACTACAGATGTTGTCTTGCCTACACTGGCAGACCCCCATGTTGCCTTAGCGGAAAACTCCGGCAAGCTCTCTTCAAAGCGTCGCGTTGGCAGTGTGGGTTCAGCTATAGTCTCTGATAAACCATGACCACATTCTTCACAAAATAATAAACCTTCACGGTTTTTATGATTGCAGTAGGAACAGATTTTCATTGTCTGTATATAGGGTCTGAAATCCCTGCCTTTAGGCAGGCCTTAACCCACTCCTTTCTCGTACTTGGCACCTATGCCCCGAAGGGCGGGGACTTTGCTGTAAGGCGGGTGTCCCCGAACCGACTCGCCGTATCGTGGCGGTAACGTCCACCTCGCTAAAGTTATCGGCTCGTACTTTCCCGAACACGCACTGTCCTAGACCTTCAGACTGTTTAACGTGTAGGTTCCAGAGCCTGGGGCTGGTGGCGTTACCCCAGGGTGGGTCTTGAGCTGCTACCGATAACGTAGCCATAGCCCTTCGGCGTGGCTGAGGCTGGTCAACATGGGCTTTCAGCCTGGAGGCTTCAAGCCACCCGCTTCAGCGGGTGGTCGTTGACTCTTCGTCATCTTCATCTATAAAGCTCTGCAATAGATGGCGTGTTTGATACTTGAGCGTTTTTCGTCCACGATCAGACAATTCATGTGTTTGTGTGACACGGCGCGCTTCTGAAAGTGCGCGACTTGCTAGCTGTTCTTGTCCAAGCGCCAGTAGTCGTGTGGCTAAGTTTTCGAGTCGTCTTGTTGCCTCACTGATGTCACCACTATCTGCGGCCTCTTGTGCGCGTTCTTGTAGTTTATACAGTGTGAGCTTGCTCAAAGCCTCTAAGATTGCGGATGGTGGCTCATCCCTGATTGATTCAGTGGTGACATTAAGCTGCATATCTTGCACTTCATGAAAAAGATTACTGTCGTTTGACAGAATATCGCCTTGAACACCAACTCGTGCGATAGCTCGTTCGCCAACGGACATATTTGCAGGCAGTTGCAACTGCAACAAGATTGACATTGGCCTAGTGGCTTGTAAGCCACCTAAAGGAATAACACCGCTATCAGCGACGATGGGCTGCGGATTAGGTGCTAACTTAAATGCAGACTCCAAGACAACATCAGGGTCAACAGCAACATGCATCATCATGCGGTCTGCAAAGGCATTTACAAGAGAGCGCACATGATCGTTCAAAAACCGGACAACTGCGGCGGCTGAATTGATATAAGAAGAATTACCACCAGTGCGCGAGGCGATATCATCTAAAAAGCGGTCATTCCAATCGTGACCGAGCCCCATTGCGCTGATGCCGATACCATCTTGGGCGGATGAGTCAGCAAGTTGCAATGCCTCGTTTTGATCACCATAGGTATGTCCATCAGTCAATAAGATGACATGGTTGACCAATTTATTACCCAAGTATTGGCGTACTTGTGATACACCTTCTTTCAGACCTTGATAGATCTCTGTACCACCACTAGCGGCAATCAAGCTCACCTTGGCTTTTAAAGATGCTTTATCTTTAACAGGGGTCGCTTCGATGATGACTTCAGCGCGGTCATTAAAAGTTACGACTGAGATAAAGTCATTTGGGCTTAGGTTTTCGATGATCTGATGTGCGGCAATTTTCACCTTCTCGATGCGTGTGCCGCTCATAGAGTTACTTTGGTCAAGCACAAGACACAAGTTAAGGCGTGCTTCATGTTTTTCGACTTCTTCCTGCGCACGCGGGTCAGCGAAAACATCGACAAGCATATAAACAACTTGAGGTTCTTGTAATGGTGTCACATTACGCTTGCTGATTGCCGGTTGAACAGTAAAGTAATATTGCGAGTCGTTGGCTTTTCGCGCTTGACTCTCGTCATATTGCCGTCTGCGTGTCGTGCTCGACAAGATTTCATTGGCTTGCGTTATATCCTGAAAGTGCTGTTCAGCTGCACGATTATCAGGGTTAACATCTGGGTGCAGACGACGGGCGAGCTTACGATAAGCAGATTTTATTTGATCGCTTGTCGCATCCGTTGGTACACCAAGTATTGCATAGGGGTTTTTCTCCCATGTCATAATCGTGCTCCGCTAAGAAACCTTTAAAATGATTGCTGTGATGTTGTCCACGCCACCATGCGTATTCGCCAATGCGACAAGTTTATCACAGGCTTCTTGTGGGTCTTGGTGTCCCATCGCAATATCGTAAATCTCTTGTTCTGTCATCTGCCCCCAAAGACCATCGCTACAAATCAACACACGAGAACCAGAAGGCAACCGACGAGTCAGTGTATCGACTTCAAGCGATTCGTTTTGTCCTAATGCACGATACAGAACATTTTTCTGTGGATGCGTTTCTGCTTCTTCCTGCGTGAGTTGGTCTAATTCAATGAGACGCTGCACAAGCGAGTGGTCGCGGGTGATCTGCTCGACACTTTCTTTGGTGATGAGGTATGCTCGGCTATCTCCAACATGAGCGACATAAGCAAGATCACCTACAACTGCAATTGCTGTCAGGGTAGTGCCGCCATCCGGCACATTATCCAAAACTTCTTGATTAGACTTTTGCACACCATCAATCAAAGCCTCTGTGATAGGGGGTAAATCACCTGCATCCTTACCGGAAATCATCGGTGTAAGAATAGAACTGGTCACATGGAGTGCCATTGTACGCACCGTAATTGATGAAGCTTTTTCACCATCATGATGCCCACCCATACCATCAGCTACGACAAACAAGCCAAAATCGGGATTGTCTTCAACGGTGCCACTGGTGGAGAAAAATGATAAGACAGCATCTTGATTGTTATTGCGCACAAGACCAACATCGGTCGATTGACCAAAAGTTAAACGGCTGTTGATGTTAGCGATAAGCACTTCCGGATTAAGCGGTTGCGTCACACCATCAGCCGCTGATAAGCGCGATTGTGCTGTGTTTGTTGGTGGCGGCATACCTACAGGTCGCGTTGAAGAGTCAATGTCAGATAATACATCGTCTTCAGTCATACCTGTAGGTCTTCTATCAGGCAGCGTGTCATCAGCATCAACTGCATCGACCTCTGCTGTTTTGCCTAGGTCTTCTTCTTGTTTCTCAGGGATATTATCTTCTGATGGCATTTCATCACTGGTTTTGCCAAAAAATCGGCGGAATAAGTCCATATTAATCTCCAGAGTGGTTCGCAATTATCTTATGATACATCAACCTACTAGTGGTAGAGCGTAAAGTGTATAGTCCATAGAGGCGATAAGTATCAAATTCTCGGTTATGTATGGTGCACTCGTGATAGCTTCGCCAGTTTGGAACTGCCATTGTTTTTTACCATTTTTTGCATCAACACAATAGAATGTACCATTTGTGCTGCCAAAATACACCTTGCCATCATAATAGACAGGCGGGGCAACAACAGGTTTATCAGTAGAGAAGCGCCATTTTTCTTTAGCCGTCTCTGAGTTTAGCGCGTACACAGCACCATCTACAGAACCAAAGTACAAGAGATTTTCGTGGAATACCGGGCTAGATATGATGGGTTGCCCAGTGCGAAAACGCCACATTGTATAACCATTGTTAGCATCTATGGCATAAATATAGCCATCAAAGCAACCGACATAACAGATGTCTTCTTCTTCATCCACTTTAGGAGAAGACGTAATGGGTTTACCGCGTTTGGAGAGATCAATACCCCATTTGCGCTTACCTGATAACTCTAGAGCAGCCAATTCCCCTGTTTCTGCGCCGACAATGACCATATCTTTCGTTACATAGGGCTTCGTGCGCACAGGCCCACGCATATCATACTCCCAGAGCTTTCTGTCCGAGCTTGCATTGACCGCATACACCATGCCATCATCGCTACCGAAGAAAACATGATTGTGTGCAACACGCGGTGATGAGCGAATAGGACCATTTGTGTCAAATGTCCACCGCATTTTACCTTCGTGCATATCGATAGCATATAGTTTTTTATCTTCCGAACCAAAGTAAATTAACCCTGCGTCTTCAGAGCATGTAGGGGTTGTGGCAACACCGCCATTGGTCGCATATTTCCAAATAAAATCGCCGGTTTGTTCGTCAAAAGCCCACATATTTGTATCATATGACCCAACATAGACACGTCCTTTGCTCACAATAGGCCCACCACGTAGTTCATCTTCTGTTTCGAACTTCCATTTTGCCTTGATTGCCGCTTCCTGAACGACTTTATCTGCATCTTCGAAAAAGTCTGTTTCATTGCCGATTAGGTCTTTTTTAGCAGGTCGCGGTTGAACCACATCTGATGACCCGTTTGTAGTAGTCGCATTGCCGGACTGTACTTGCTGGCGCTGCGCTATCATTTTTGTTTCCAGCCCCATGTTGGTCTTATGACCATATTTATACTGGAGTAGGTCTTCTTTCATCGTTTGGCAGTCTTGATAGCGCCGGCTTGGTTCCATTTCCAATGCGCGATCAATAATCGATTGCAAGGCTTCAGTAGCTGTAGGGTTATAATCTCTTAGAGCACGCTCGCTGAAGCTGAAAGGCGGTTCTAAGCGGGGGTCTTTACGGGTGATGATGTGATGTAACGTTGCCCCTAAGCTGTAAATGTCACTTAATGGGTTCACGTCACCTTTATACTGTTCCGGTGCGGAATATCCCTCAGTGCCGATCATTGTGTTTTTAACGCCACTGATGAATATTTTAGCAATACCAAAGTCGATCAAACGCACTTTACCTAGCGCATCAATCATGATATTTGCCGGTTTTACGTCACGGAATATAATCGGCTCTGGTTGGTGGCTATGCAGATAATGTAGCACGTCGCACAAATCAATCGCCCAATCAATAATGCGGTCTAAGGGTAATTCTTTTGTGCGATTGACCAGAAGCTCTAAGTCGCTTCCGTTGATGAATTCCATAATCAAATAAGCACGATTGCCTTGGTCGAAAAAGTCAAAAATCTTAGGGATAGCAGGATGATTTAACGTTGCCAAGATATTGGCTTCACGTTGGAAAGTCGCCAAAGCAACGCTACGAACGCCAGGATCGTTTTGACCTGGATAACGCATTTCTTTGATAGCAACGAGGCGTTTTGCATCAGGGAAGTTGAGGTCTCGGCTACTGTAAACAGCACCTTGGCCACCACCACCGACGACACCTAAAATTTTGTAGCGGTTCATCAATATATGACCCGCCTTTAATGAGCCTTCGCCTTGCGAATTCTCATTTTCATCACCGAATTGTGTTGTCTCTGGCATAGATGATTAGTCCCGTCTATAAATATACGACTTGGGAAATAAATGTGAAATGATCTATGATTTATTATATTAAACCCACTACAATACTGCAATCAGGCATTTTTTAATGATGACAAATGATCTCGCAATTTATCTCCATATCCCGTTCTGTACGACAAAATGTACATATTGTGCGTTCAACACATATACGAATATGACACATTTGATTGATGTATTCGTTGACGCATTATGTTTAGAAATAAAACTTGTCGGTGAACGTAACCCATATCCTTATGTAAAAAGTGTTTTTTGGGGTGGTGGAACACCAACATTGCTTACGCCAACTCAGTTTGAACGCATATTTAGCTCTCTTAAACAATATTTCCCGATTGATAGTCAAACAGAAATCACAACAGAGGCCAATCCGAATGACTTGAGTGTTGATTATCTTGTTGCATTACGCAATATAGGAATTAATCGCTTAAGTATTGGTATGCAATCTGCCAATGTACACGAATTACAGCTATTCGCTCGTCGCCATGATACGCAAACTGTCATTGAAGTTGTGAATATGGCACGAGCGGCAAATTTTGATAACATCAATCTGGATCTTATATACGGTGTGCCTCATCAAACGATAGCATCCTGGGATGCTACGTTGTCAGTCGCACTATCTTTAGATGTCGAGCATTTTTCGCTTTATGCTTTAGGATTGGAAGACGGCACACCACTCAAGCGATGGGTGCAAGAGGGCAGTATGCCTACGCCAGACGATGATCTTGCAGCCGACATGTATGAGCGTGCTACAGATTGTTTACATGATGCTGGTTTTGAGCAATACGAGATTAGCAATTGGGCAAAGCCGGGTAGGGCATGTGAACATAATTTGCAATACTGGCGCAATTTTCCTTATGTTGGATTAGGCCCCGGTGCGCATGGATATGCAGGCGGGTTCCGCTATCATACAATTTTGTCGCCGCAACGTTATATCAAACAACTCAACATGGCGCAGGATGATCGTTTTGACTTTCCGTACTCTCCAGCCACAGCAGAAGGAACATTTGTTGATTATTACAATCAGATTGCTGAGACTCTGATAACATCATTGCGATTGATACAAGAAGGCGTAAATCGGTCAGATTTTAAGCAACGTTTTAGCATCGATCTTATGGATTATCACGGAGAGATATTTACACGCTTTGCACAGCATAAGTTAGTTGATATAACGCCCTCACACATCAAACTGACACGGCAAGGGCGTTTGCTCAGCAATCTTATTTTCCGGGAGCTTGTTTAATAAGCTCGGCTTGTTTAAGGGCTGCTATATTGCTGTAACCAGCAGAGAGCATTGCAATCCGCAATTGTGCTTTGACAATTTGGATAAATTCACCTGTTGCCTCAACCGATTGATTGGCAGCCTTGAGGAACGGCCCGGCCATACCCCCTATATTGGCACCTAATGCGATACACTTAGCAATGTCAATTCCGTTGCGCAAGCCTCCGCTGGCAAAGATTAAAGTGCCATCTTTAGATCCTCTAACAGCATATTCAATAGCCTCACTTGTGGGGATTCCCCAATCTGCAAATGCGGCTGCTACTTGTGCATGGAACGCAGTCGGCGCACGATGATACTCGACCTCGCTCCAAGATGTGCCACCAGCGCCAGCGACATCAATGGCGGCGACCCCGGCATTAACGAGGTCACGAACATTTTGCTCGGAGAACCCCCAGCCAACTTCTTTAGCAATAATCGGGACTTGGATAGACTGTGCTACTTGTTCTACTTTGCTCAATAATCCAGCAAAGTTCGTATCGCCCTCTGGTTGCACAGCTTCTTGGACAACATTAAAGTGCAAAATCAGCGCGTCAGCTTCGACCATATCAATAGCCCGTTGACAATGTGACGCATCATAACCATAATTAAATTGCACTGCGCCGATGTTCGCAAAAAGCAAAATATCAGGGGCAATGTCGCGGACATTATAGCTAAATGTAAGGTCTTGATCTTCAACAGCAGCCCGCTGCGACCCTAGACCCATTGCTATTTTGTATTCTTGAGCGGCTTCGGCCAAATTGCGGTTGATTTTTTCGGCCATCTCCGTACCGCCCGTCATTGACGAGATGAGGATTGGCGCTGAGAGTGATTTACCGAAAATTTCAGTCGTTATGTCAACATCATTTAAATCAACTTCTGGCAATGCTTGGTGCAGAAAACGATAGTTTTCCAGGCCAGTTGTTAAACGTGGGAATTGCACATTTTCTTCTAAATTGATGCGGATATGATCGACTTTGCGGCTTTCTGTCGTAGGGGGCGTCATACAAACAATCCTTGATTATACATATTACAGGCTGGCAGGTCGGATGAATATCAGTATAATGTGCCTATTCTATTCCGTACCAATCGTTAGTTTAGGAGGGCATTATGACATCAGTCGAGGAACGTGTAAAGAGTATCGTAGCCGATTTACTTGGTGTAGAAGAAGAACGTGTCACCAAGGATGCAAACTTCCGCGAGCATCTGGAAGCAGACTCTTTAGATCTAGTTGAGCTTATCATGGCATTCGAGGAAGAGTTTGGTGAAGAAATCACCGATGAGGATGCCCAGCAGATTGAAACCGTCGGGCAGGCGGTCGACTACATCCACCAGCGTATGACAGAGTCTTAGGGATTAAAAAGAGCCGACTTTATGTTGGCTCTTTTTTTGCCATAATCCAAACACGATACAAAGTAGAGGAAAAATTATTGCAGCGGGGGCGACATCAACCGGTAAGCTAAAGCCAATCATCAAATCTCGTGCCCGCATCATACCCCAAAAACCAATGCCTGCGGCTGAGAGTGACAAAAGCAAAGCAATGCTGTATCGAAACCGCCTGATTATGCCACTTATGCTCAAAAATAAGCCTGCAATGCTCGCCAAAAATAGCATAAATTGTTGTTGAAAGTTCGCATTATCAGGTTCGCTGGTAAAAAATTCTATAGGCGGCATTAGTGCGACACACAGCACACCAGTAAACCCCACGCCCAACCACCATCGTATTTGTCGTGGAGAACCAATTATAAGCACCTGTGCACTCATCCAAGCAAGAATGAGCAATGGCACCCGCAGTAAAATTGCAGTTTCCATAGGAGGCGGTTGGTTAGCAGATCGTGGGTGCAGAGTTGTCCATTCTGCAAGATCATAAGCATTGACAGACAAACCCACGCCAGGGTTAGTTAACCAAGGCAACATATAGAGTAAAATTAGAAATATAATGCCACTATATACCCCGATCAGATTATGATTTTGTGAGTTCATCAATCGCGGTTGTGATCTGCTCATCTTCTTCTCGTTGGATTTCAAAGTAATTCGTCATAAATTCACTACGTCGTTGGCGTAAGGCCATCGGGGCAACAGCACGTATATCGTCAGCCGTGACTTTCTCGCGATCGTCAGCCGCCGCAAAAGCCCGCGCCGCTTCAAACATTGTGAATTCTGCCCGTGCAGACTCAATTTCTAGTCTATTTACTAAATCAATGCCCATTTGTAAGATTGGTTTTTCAATCTCTGTACGTTTAAGTCTTTCACGAGCAGTCATGACCTGCTCAAGAATTTCTGTGGTTTCGTACTCCCAATTGGTGATAAACTCCATCGGATTTTTGCGATATTGTTTAACACGATGATAGACTTCTAGCCGCTCAGTGGCATCTGTTAAGCCAGTGACATTAACGCGCAAGCCAAAGCGATCCATAATCTGAGGCCGCAAGCGACCTTCTTCCGGGTTCATCGAGCCGATGAGGACAAAACGGGAACGATATGTTCCCGCCATTGCGCCGCGCCGTACTGTATAATGACCTTGGGCAGCCGCATCAAGAATAGCATCTACAATTTGATCGTCAAGGAGATTGACTTCATCAACGTAAAGATTGTTGTTATCTGCACGCCCAAGAATACCGCGTTCTAAGCGTACTTGGTTACGCTGGACGGCAACTCGTTCATTGATACCACCGACGACATCCTCAAGACGTGCATTGAGTGGTAGTTCAACCAAGCGCACGCGCTCATAGTGTGAGATAGGCTCGCCATTTTGATGCTTTTCGTAACAATCAGGATAAAGCAACTTCGCTTCTTCACGTTCTAAGTCTTCTGGGAGTACGCCTTCTTCACAATCACTAACTTCTACATCTGGTAGAACACCTGTTAAGCTACGCACAGCCGTTGTTTTACCAATACCACGTGGGCCAATGAGCAACACACCACTTACCGCAGGGTTGATAACAGATAGCAGAAGCGCTGTGCGCATTTCTACTTGACCAACAATGGCTAAAAATGGATAGGGCATATGCTCAGAAAACCCTAAGTCGGGGGCTTCAAGCTCTAAAATGCGCTTGGAGCCAGCATCTTCTAAGAGACTTAAGAGAGCAGATTGTTTAGCCATTGTTTGACTTCTCTCGTTGCTGTTGCAATTTACGGAAGGCTTGACGTTCTTTAGCATCTTCGCCACGTTGACGTTGCTCATCTGTCTCGTAAATCAAGGGTGGCACTGTAGTTGGTTTTCCATCTTCATTGAGTGCAACGAATACTAAGTAAGCGATGTTGCTCAACCGTGTTGAACCTAACAGCGGATTTTCTGTCATCACTTCAACACGCACCTCCATTGATGTGCGCCCTACATACGTCAATTCTGCCGTAAATGTCACCAACATGCCCACATGAATAGGCTGCATAAATGTCATTGAGTCAATGGCGACTGTAACGGCTGGTCGTCTTGCATGACGCAACGCGGCAGCACCTGCTGCCTCATCAACCATTTTCATGATGACCCCACCATGCACATTAC
>DAOTTT010000178.1:0-6016 GCA_034437635.1 Anaerolineae bacterium
TCACCGCCACTGTACCCATCTACACAAATCAGACGGTTACAGCTACCAGAAAGGAGAAGCGGCTTCCTCCACCCGCTAAAGCAGGTGGTTTCCGCCGCATAATTTCGATGACGAAAAATAGAGCGACACAAGGCCGCGCAGCACTCCAAGCATGGGAGTCCAGCAAGCCCGACAACTTTTTTACAGCGGATACAAATTTGCATTATGTCTTGCAGCGTCTGCTTGGCCCCGGTGGATATTTACGCATTGAGGGCGATATGGCGCGGTTCGGCGCGGATGCCGCGACCGTTATTGACTCCGGCATGAAGATTGAAGATCGCGTGGGCAATCATCCGCGCTTGGAACGCTTTAACGGCATTGGCGAACGCATTGAGCAGATCGAATTCCACCCGAACCATGATGTAGTAGGGCGCTTAGTATGGAAAAGTGGCATTATGGCGATGCAGCGAGAAGCGGGTAACACGGTGCGGCAGATGACCCTGTTTTATCTGCTCAACCACACGGCAGACGGCCATTCGTGCGGGTTAGCTTGCACCTCCGGCTTAATCCGGGCGTTGCAGCAGGTGGCGGATGACGATGTGCGCGAGAAGTTCTTGCCGCCGCTGCTTGACCCAGAATATGACACGATGCAACACGGGGCGCAGTTCCTCACGGAAGTACAAGGCGGTAGCGATGTCGGCGCGAATGCTGTTGTCGCCACCGATGCCGGGGACGGCTCTTGGCGTTTAAACGGCGAAAAGTGGTTTTGCTCCAACATCAATGCGGATCAATTTTTGGTCATGGCGCGGCCAGAAGGCGCGGTTGATGGCACACGGGGCTTAGGCGTGTTCGTCGTCCCGCGTAAACTGGATGACGGCCAGACCAACGGCTTTTATCTGCACCGCTTGAAGGACAAGCTCGGCACGCGCACACTCGCCAGCGCCGAACTCGACTTCCGTGATGCGGTGGCCTATCCGATTGGCCCCATCGACCAGGGCTTTAAAAACACGGTCAACCTCGTGCTGAACACCTCACGCCTGATGAACGCTGTCAGTTGTGCCGGGTTCATCCGCCGAGCATATATCGAAGCGGCCAGTTATGCCTGTAGCCGCGAAGCCTTCGGCAATGCCATCGCTAATTATCCGATGGTGCAAGAGACCGTCGCGGACATCATGACCGAATCATATGCCTCGGTTGCGTCGAGCTTTGCGCTAGCCGCTTTGCTGGATAAGATCGAGACGGGCAACGCCAGCGACGACGAAAAAGCCGTTTATCGCATCTTCGTGAACTTGAATAAGTATATCACCAGCGTGCGCGGATCGGAGAGCATCCACCAAGCAATAGAGGTACTCGGCGGCAACGGCGCGATTGAATCCTTTAGCATCTTGCCCCGCCTCTACCGGGATATGGTCGTGCTGGAAAGCTGGGAAGGTACGCATAACGTTTTATGTTTACAGGTCTTGCGGGACATTGGCCGTTATAAACTGCATGAGCCATACATGCAATGGATGCACAGTGAGCTTGCCGCCGTTACGCATGAGACGCTTACGCCGTTAGTTGCACACGTTCAAGCGGCGATACAACGCGCAGGGGATTTCCTGGCGCGGTTATCTGCTGCGGATAGTCGCTATCAGCAAGCCCATGCCCGGCGCTTGGGTGATGTGCTTAGTCACTTGGGGCAGGCGGTAACACTCCTCGCGGAAGCCCAATGGGAGCTTGATAACGAACGGCCAACGGTCAAGCCGGACGTGGCCGCGCATTACATCAACAAGCGGCTTGTGCCGGGGTACGACCCATTAGATGATCCCGATCATCTGGATCGTATCGAGCGTTTGATGATGGCGTATTGAGGGATCATCAACACGTCAGCTTACATGGAAGCGGGCGCATTGTGATGCGCCCGCTCAACAATCATCCACTGCCACTGTTGTTATTCAAGCGGCTGTCGCCCGGCGCGACCTCATACACGGCTTGCCAGGGCAAATAGTGCGTGAAGACCCGATCGGTGCGGGTTTCGCCGTTGGGTTCCGTGACCAAGCGCACAATCGTCACATCCATGCCATCCGCTTGATAGTCAATCTGGCGGATTTCGCCCGGTTGTAAGTCGCGATTGATGACAAAGCGATTGGGCGGTGCGGGAACCTCATTGGTGATTTGTGGCGCTTGGATTTCCACAATGCGCCCGATGTCGGTGCTATAAAAGCGGAATTGCAGCGCGTTTTGTGCCGGGATTATCGACGTTTCGATCAGCAGATGGTGCGGTGTATCGTTGATGAACTTAAAGTCACGCTCTGGTGACCAGATCGCCGCATCGAGGCCGGGGGGCGCACCGTTTAGCTCGTAATACGCCACGCGGTAGGCGTGCGTGTTCCGCTCGGAGATCCAATAGCCGCCATTGAGCGCCGCTCGAAATACGGTGGTGCTCACTTGGCAGATGCCGCCGCCGATCCCGTTGACTGTCGCGCCACCGACGATCACCTTGCCCTCTAAAAAGCCGGACTCTAAGCTGATGTCGCCCAACACCTGGTTAAACGAAAATTCGCCATCTGGCGGGACGATAAAGCCATCAAAGCGCGATGCGCCTTCCGCGATGTTATGGCGGCGGTTGGCATCGCTCCCGGTGTAATAAGACGTTGATTCTGCGACAAGCTCCGTGATGCCTAACTCGGCTGCCGTCACGCCATCATGATATTGGGGCAACGTCAACTCAAACGCCATCGGCACGGTGCGCATATCATAGCGGAATACCGCTTCTTCCATACGCTGGAGTGTGGCTTCAATGTTGAGTTCGCGTCCGGGTACGGATGGCACCATAACGACAAGCTGGCGCGTCGTTTCGTCAAAGTTAAAACGGCCATCTTCCGGCAATGTGCGCAACCCTGGCGCGAGTTGCTCCAGGGTCGTGGCGAACCCGCTCATGTCAATTGACGGCTGATAGGTGCGGCTGCCGTCAGGGTTTTCGACCATTTCCAGCGTAATCAGCGCGGCGATCTGCTCGGTGTTGATCGTCCAGGGGCCGAGCATTTCGCCATTGGTGCCGGTTGCCGTCAGTTGCAACGGTGCGGAGAGCGCCGCATCCAGCGCATTGACCGCTTCTTGGGCGTTCCACATGCGCGGCTGTGTCTCTTGCACCACTAGTGGAATTTCCGCCCCGCCGGAGAGCGATAAAATTTGCGCGTCGAGTTGCGCTAAGGTTGCGTCAATGTCCAGCGTGCGCCCGGCCTGCCCCTGTACACTGTTTAACCCGCCATCAGTCATAGTGAGTTGGGCTTCTTGGGTAGACTGGTTGATTTCCGCAGCGATGGCGTTAATCTGGGCGACGGCCATGCTTTGATCGTAATGGATGATGGGCGCGATGGCCTTACCATCAAACCAGGCTTGCGCTTGGCTCATCAAGCCGCTGATGGCATTATCATCGCTACTCAGCCGCACCGCTTCATTGACCGTCGCTTCGACATCGAACGATAGGCCGAGTTCGGCGGCGGTCATCTGCCAAGCGCGATCGCCATCGCGGAAGGTGAAGACGGTCGTCTCGTCATAGGTAAAGCGTTCGCTCAAGGCGACGACTGCTTCTGTCGAGGTCATGCCGCCTAAATCCATGCCAAAAACGGTCACACCGGGCGTTATGCGATCCGCATAGTTCACATGGAAAGCGATGACCAACAGCATTAAGGCCATGAGCAATAAGATTGTGCCTGTAATCAATAAGATCGGCAGCCGGATGAACCAAGGGTTCAGGCCGCGTGATTGGGAAAGCGTTGTTGCCATTTACTTATCCACCGGATTCATACTTGGTGACAATTGCATCAGCGTTTTTGTATTCGTCGGAGCCTTCTGTAGCCGTATCTAATACCTTCAGCGCCTCTAGGTATTGATCCATCGTGATCGCATCAGTTGATTTTTGATCTTTTTCCATCTCTAAGCGATCCGCTTCGAGCTTGGCGCGTTCTTCGTCGGTCATGTCGCCATGCTCTTTAATTGCGTTCTCGATGTCCTCATTGCTGAGTGTCTTCTGTGCGTCCAACAAGGCTTTAAGTGTATCGTAAGTCATGCGAAAAACCTCCTGGGTAAATCGTATTCAATTATACAACATATTGCTTACGATGGTGTTGGAAATTCCAGTGTTGCAGGTAAAATCGCGTCGAGGGACTCGCCGTTAAGCGTGATGTTATCAATGACTAACTCGTCAAATAAGCGGGGGATCTCCGCGCGGATGCGTGCGCGGGGGCACCCACACATGGGTAAACAGACTGTCAATTTGTCCTTACTCGGCCACAGTCTCTAACGTTTCTGCAATAACAACGCCGTATTCTTTCGTGTAGAATTCCCACTCACTTGGACGGGTTGCTGATGCTAAATCGGATGCTGTCTTCGTCGATGGTTTCGATGTTGGGCGTGCGCGTTATTGGTCTGATGGCAGATTTGTCAGCAACGACAACAAAAGCGAGTAGGGGGTGCCTACTCGCTCAACCGCACATAATCTCTCGCATAGGAACTCCCTTGTTGGGGTATGAAGGGAGTGAGGGGTTTAACCCAAGTTATGCTTTGTTGGGATATTTATACTATGCCAAAAGAATATGGAGAAGTTGTGGTTGAGTTGTGTAATTTGTGTGCAGAGGTCGGGCGTTGGTTAAACGTCAGCCAGACGACATAGACGTTCAATAGAACTATAGTAGAATAATGAAAACGTCCTGCGGAGAAAACGCTATGCCACAAGACTACGATGATGATGTGCCTTTTCACCTCCCGAAAGAACCGGGATACGAAGATGACCCTGAAGGCAATATCCATAAAATGGATACCGAGGATATAGAAATCCCAGCGGAGTTCAGCGAGCAGATGACCATGCCGCGTGAGGAGAGTGCCGACGCGAACGATGACGAAATCGCACAGTTACACGCCAGCGACCCGCCCTTAGCGGACGGCCCACCAGAGGATAACCCAAGCTTGTATCAACAAGGGGCAAAAGGGGGCAATGACCCAACGGTGAGCATTAACGATGCGCCCGTGGTGGATGACAGGCAGTATACCACTGATATGGATGTCCCGTTCCGGTTGCCTAAAGAAAAACGTTCCCCTGCGGAAACGTTGCCGGGTAGCGGCGGGCTAGACCCAAACCCTGACTTCCACGACCCCAAAGCGACGATCCAGAGTATGCGCCGGGTGCAACCGACGGTACAAAATCCATCGGTGCAACCACCAGCACAGAACACCGTACCCTCGTCCAATGCGCAGTTTGCGCGGCCTGTGGGCGGCGCACGGCAACCGATCCCGGCGGCCCCGGCCCCGGCTGGCCCCGCCGCCGCACCACAGCGGGTATTACCTAAACGTCGGTCACGGCGACGGTCAAAAGGTGTGGGCTGCTTTGCGATCTTCTTAGGCTTGACGCTGACCTTCTGTGGGGGGGTGTCGCTCATCACGATGATCTTAGGCGGGGTCGCTTATGCCCGTATTGATGAGATGGTCGATGAGCGTATCGCAGAACTGGACAGCTACGCTAACTTCCAGAGTACGTTCATCTACGACCGCAACGGCACGCCCTTGTTTGAGGTCTTCAAAGAAGGCCGCCGGACAAACGTCCGCTTGGACGACATGCCGGACAACCTGATTAACGCGACTTTGGCGATTGAAGACGACTCGTTTTATAACAATATCGGCATTGATGTTGCCGCGACGACCGTCGCCTTGATGCAATATTTAGGCGCATCCCCCGATGAAAACACCCCCGGCGGCAGTACGATCACGCAGCAGCTTGTGCGTAATGTGCTGTTCGACCCAGAGTATCGCGCAGAACGCAGCGCACAGCGTAAAGCGGAAGAAATTCTGCTGGCGATTGCGCTTACAGCGCGTAAGAGCAAAGACGAAATCTTGGAGATGTACCTCAACGAGATTTACTATGGTAACTTGGCCTATGGCGCTCAGGCTGCCGCGCAGATTTTCTTCGGCAAAGATGTGAGTGAATTGACGCTTGGCGAAGCCGCGATGCTTGCCGGGTTGCCGCAAGCCCCGGCTGAACTCAACCCGCTTGACCCAGACC
>DAOTTT010000179.1:0-14240 GCA_034437635.1 Anaerolineae bacterium
GCGTATTCTGCCGTCATCGGGCGCAAACACTGCGCATCCGGCACGGGCATCATGGGGGCTACTTGTGCCGGGCGTGTGCGCAGATCGTCACGGCTCAGCCAGCCCACCGCCCGCACGAGCGTTAAGGCAAACGTGACTTGATCGCCTTCAACAATCGCTTCGTATTCTGGCAATCCCTTAGACATCAGCGCGAGTGACTGCGTGCCAGAGCGCACCGCCGCGAAGTTCTGCATGGGCTGCGTGTTGATAACGCCTTCGACATTGCGCCGATTTTTAGGCGGGATCTCCGGGCCTTCTTTGCTGGTCGGTCGGTCGAGCAATGCGAAGGGCGTATCCACCGTGACGAACTCCGACTGAATGCCCGTGCGCAGATGTGCCTGCAAGCGATGATCTTTGGCGGTGTTCTCAAAGTGCGTCTTGACGTAAATACCGGGCTGATGCTCGTATAAGGTGACGGTCGTCTGCATTTCCAGCAAGCGTAAGCCCCGTTTGCGCCCGCGTTTATCGTCCAGTTCCGGCGCGATACGCATACGATGGTTAATCACCAATCGCTCAAATAATGGCGTAGATTCAATCTCTACGTTGCCGATGAGATCCGCCCGAATGACGGTATCCGGCGATGGTGGGCTGTAGTTGTACGTATCCCCGGCATCACCACTGTCTATAAACGCCAGTACATCATCAATAACGTGAGCGTCTCGTTTCCATTGGATCTGGCCATCAATGACGGAAAGCGTCTCGCCTGTCGTCTTGGCGATAACGCGCCCATTCACGCGGCGCGTCCCATGCTTGACCGGGTCCGGCGGGGTTTCGCTCAGTTGCACCGTGTACGCCGCATAACCCAAGGCGGGAATATCCGCCAAGAAGATCAAGCGGCCATCATGCCAACCAAAAAGCTGATCCTCCGTTGAGCCAGCCGCACGCACCGCCGCCGGGTAGCGGCCTTCCGGCAGGTCGAGGGGGATTTCCACCACGCGCTTAACCGGCCAGTTTAAAGGATTGTAGGCCATCACATGCGTTTGGGTCTTGTCGGGATGTTGGCCGTCCTGATGCCGTTGGCCGGGCAGGACGGATAAGGCCGCATCCACCAATTGACGCATGATGTCGTGCATTTTGCGGTAACGCAGTTCATTTTCCGTGTGGACGGCATCGCTGCTGGTGCCGCCTAATGCGTTATGCGCTTGGTTATGCAGGAGCATCTTCCATGCTCGTTTTAGCAAAGCACGATTGTTTTCCGGGTAAGGCAATTGCCCCAATGCAACCGACAGCCAGGGTTCAACCCCTTGCAAGAGATAGGTTTGGGCCTTCGCGTGCATCTGCTTGAGGTAAAGCCGTGATGATAGCATCCCCGGATGCAGGTAAGCGTGTTCGCGCATGGCCTGCAAGCGCAACTCCCCGCCGATAGCCGGACGCATACTATCAGCGAGTTCGTGCCGCAGCGCGTTGACATATTCGCGCAGATCACTTTGTTGTAGGGGTAAGTTCGTCTGCTGGGAGGCCGACGTGAGCAAATCATTTAAGCGCCCCGTTGCATACCCCGCGTTGAACATCCACATATACGGCCCATCTGGGCGCACTTTGCGCTGTGCCTGCACATCAGACGCGATAACCGATGTATCAACGGTATCATCCGGCCAAGGGTTGCCCATCTCATCGTTGACGACCAGAATGCTTGTGCCATCGGGCGCTTCCCACCGGAACGGCAAATGCACCACCCGCGCACTATGTCGTAAAAAGGCCGCATCCACGCCGAACGAGCGTAAAATCTGCGGGAGTTGTGCCGGATGCGAACTCGACAGCGGCGCATAAGCCACAGACAATAATTTAAGGCCGTACTGCTCCGCATTATGACGTGCTGCCAATAAATTGCGGATCAGCGATTCGCCATTGACGAGCGTTTCATCAACGAGGATATACCAAGGACCAACGCCCAAGCGCCCGCCCGCATTATAGATGACCAACAAGGTCACCAAATCGGGGCGGATGGCGGCGAGGTCTTCCAAGATGACCGTCTGTCCGCCGAGTAAAAATGAGCGCATCGGGACACGATCACTCTCATCGCCGACGCTCATCCACGCATGTAACCGCGAAATCGTATCCAGCAATTGGGCGCGGCGCGTCTCTAGCGTTTCGTATGATTCCCGCTCCCAGCGCAGATGTGCGATAATGTGCAACGTTGCCAGCGGTGGGCTGGGTGTGGGCGTGAGCGGTTTAGTTTGCATCTCGCGTTCGGATTTTACATCAGGCATAATTGACCTTCCCAGAGCATGTGACTCAACCTCTATTGTAGCGCATTCAAACCAATTTTAAATCTTTTGAGGAAAATTATGATTCGTTGCGGCATAGACATGATCGAAAATCAACGGGTTACGGACGGCATCGCCCGCTTTGGCGAGCGGTTTTTGACGCGCTTCTTCACACCGGGGGAACGCGCCGATTGTGACGAGCAACCGCACCGCCTAGCGGCACGCATCGCCGCGAAGGAAGCCGTCGCTAAAGCCCTGGGCACAGGCATCGGCGATGTTAAATGGGTGGAGATCGAAATTCGCATCAACAACCCGCGCAAGCGCCCCCAGTTGTTTTTGCACGGCGCAGCCAAACAACTCGCCCAAGACCTCGACTTAAACCAATGGGACATCAGCCTAACACATCTCAAAGATTACGCATCAGCCATGGTGGTCGCTTGTTCTTGATTCAGTATATACTGGGTGCAAATCCAACATCAATAGGGATAATCAACATGGCAAAGTGGGAATATCTGGTCGTTTATATTGAAGATAGTAAAATCGCAGAAGATCAGCCGGGAGTTGATGTGTTTATGGATGCTGACCGCTTCACGGAGAAATTAAGCACCTATGGCAATGCTGGATGGGAAATGGTGAGCTTCCAATGGGAGGAACATGGTGCCAAAGCCGCTTTTAAGCGCCTTGCAGCCGACTAGCCCCATCCCTGCCGGGACGTATCGCATCGGGCATGAGGGCGATCCCATCAGCAGCCCGGTGCATACGGTCAAGCTCAACGCCTTTCACATCACCCTAACTACAGTAGGCAATGCACAGTTCGCCACGTTCATAGCGCATGGCAGCTACCACAAAGCAGCATACTGGACAGATATGGGGTGGCGTTGGCTCCAAAGCAAAAACCTCACCAAACCGGCCTTCTGGCAAGATTATCAGTTTAATCATGATCGTCAGCCCGTTGTCGGCATCAGTTGGTACGAAGCCGTCGCCTATTGTGCATGGTTGCGTGCGGAAACAGGCGACCCTTGGCGCTTACCGACTGAGGTCGAATGGGAAGCCGCCGCACAGCACCAAAACCCACATCCACTACAAAAGATCAACACTACGCATAGCGGCATCCGCCGCACATGGGATATTCTTGGGCGCGGGCAAGTCAGTGATTGGGGCGCAGTAGATATGCTCGGCAATGTGTGGGAATGGACATCAAGCCGCTGGGGGCGCAATTGGCAGACCCTAGACTATAGGTATCCCTATCAAGTGGACGATGACCGCGAGGACATCAGCGGGAGTCATGCGCGAGTCATGCGTGGTGGCTCTTGGTTTGACGCGCCAGATATGGCAACTGTACACCAACGCGGGCGCTTTTTGCCCGGTTCCCGTGCAAGCAATATCGGTTTTCGCCTTGCTTTGGGCGATAAATGAGGTTTGAATATTGTCTAGTGTAAGGTATAATCTGGCATATATGAATTTCTGGGTACGGGTAGCACGTTTGGTACGGAAAGGAGGAATGTGCACCTAACAGCTTGGTCTGTTGGACAGCACAACTTCTTATGAGTTCTGATGAGACAGGGGTGGAGGGACAGGAAGAAATGCCAGTGACCTCTACCGAAGAACAAAAACCTGAGGTTGTCGAGGAAGAAACGACAGCCGAAACCACCGCAGAAGAAACGGTGGATGCAACGGCAGATACTAAGTTCTCGCGTGGTGATTTGATTGAGGGGACGATTAAAGAAACAAGCCCCACATCCGTCATCGTGACGCTTGAGGAAGAAACCGACGGGGTTATCCCTGGCCGGGAGCTTGAGCGCATGGCGACCAACATCATTGAAGAACTGACTGTCGGTGAGAAGATCACGGTTTATGTGGTCAATCCTAACGATCACGAAGGCCGGACTATTCTTTCCGTCAATCGTGCAATGGAAGAACTGGATTGGCAGAAAGCCGAAGAGTTCGTGGAAAATGGCGAAATTTACGAAGGAAACATCGCCGGTTATAACAAAGGCGGCCTCATCGTGCGCTTTGGGCGCTTGCGCGGTTTCGTACCCCAAAGTCAAATTGGGGAAGATCGCCGTCGCAACCTGAAGGGCGACACACCAGAAGAGCTTTATAGCGATATGGTGAACGATGACATCTTCGTTAAGGTGATGGAAGTAGATCGTGGGCGTAACCGCCTCATCCTCTCCGAACGTGCCGCCGCCCGCGAAGTGCGTGAAATACGCAAAGCGGAGTTGATCGACGAGTTGAGCGTCGGCCAGGTGATCGATGGTAAAGTCGTCAGCCTGGAAGACTTCGGGGCATTTGTCAACATTGGAGGTGCAGAGGGTCTGGTTCACTTGACCGAGATCACCTGGAAGCATATCACCCACCCCCGCGAAGTCCTCAAAGTCGGCCAGACGGTTACCGTTGAGGTCATCAGCATTGATGAAGGCCGCAAGCGCATCGGCTTGAGCATGAAACGCCAAGAAGCCGATCCTTGGGACGAAGTCGCCACGACATATCAAGAAGGCGATTTGGTCAAGGCGACAGTGACCAAAATGACGAAGTTCGGCGCATTTGCCAGCTTGGTCGATGCCGAGGAGATCGAAGGGTTAATCCACATCTCCGAGCTGTCCGACGATCGTGTCGCGCACCCGCGAGAAGTCGTCAACGAAGGCGAAGCGTTGACGCTGCGTGTGGTCAAGATTGATGTGAAGAATCGCCGTTTGGGCTTGAGCCTTAAGCGGGTAAATTCAGCAGAATATCTCGACCGTGACATGCAGACATTCGCGTCCGAGGCGGATGACTAAAGCGGATACCGCGCACAACAAAAAAGAGACAAAGGGGGCTGCTGCACGGCACAGTCCCCTTTTGCATATACGATTTTTGCACAATTCTAACCAGATGGCTATGTAAACGTCTTGTTTTGACAACGCAACCCTATGCTATAATAAAGGCTACAGTGTTTGTTAAACAATTAAGCGAGCATTACCCTGGCAGGTGTATAATCGTAATTACAACGTAAGTGAAGTGGCAACGGAGGAAAAGTACCGTGCCAAACAAAATGGAACGTTTTACACAACGGGCACGGCGAGTGCTCAGTCTTGCCCAAGAAGAAGCAGAACGGATGCAGCACAATTATATCGGCACCGAGCACTTGCTCTTGGGCTTGATGCGTGAAGATGGCGGTGTCGCCGGTCGTGTCCTCCGAGATTTAGGGCTGGATCAAAATCGGGTCGAAGAACTGGTGCAACGCCTTACACGGGCATCCACCCGCACCGCCCCCACGCAGCTTGATCTCTCCCCTGGAACAAAGAAAGTGCTTGAGCTTGCCGTTGACGAAGCGCGGCGCATGGGCCATCACTACATCGGCACTGAGCATCTCTTGTTAGGGCTGGTTCGCCAGTCGGAAGGCGTAGCGATTGACGTACTCAAACGCCTGGGCATCAGCCCGGAAGAAGTGCGCCGTCAAACCCGCCGCGTCCTGCAAGAAAGCCCGGTTCAACCCCAACGTGAAGAAAACAACCCGCGCCAAAGCACCAGCAAAAAGGCAGAGAAAACGCCGCTGGTCGATCAACTGGCGACAGACTTAACCCAATTGGCCTCTGATAACAAGCTGGATCCTGTTGTCGGGCGCGAGACCGAAATCGAGCGCGTGATCCAAGTGCTTTCTCGCCGCCGCAAAAATAACCCGGCGCTCATCGGCGAACCGGGTGTCGGTAAGACCGCTATCGTCGAAGGGCTGGCCCAACGCATCATCAATGGTGATACGCCCAAGCCGCTGCTGGATAAGCGCGTGCTGCAATTGGACGTTGGTTCACTGGTCGCAGGTACGATGTATCGCGGGCAGTTTGAAGAACGCCTGAAGCGTGTCATCGAAGAGCTGAAGCAATCCGACGCGATCTTGTTTATCGACGAAGTGCATATGCTGGTCGGCGCAGGGTCTGCTGGTAGCAGTGTGGACGCAGCTAACATCTTAAAACCTGCCCTCTCTCGTGGTGAACTGCAATGCATCGGCGCGACAACGCTCGATGAATACCGCAAACACATCGAGAGTGATGCCGCCCTTGAGCGCCGCTTCCAACAGATTTTGGTCGAAGAACCGAGCATCGAAGAAACGGTGGAAATCCTGCAAGGGATTAAGCAACCCTATCAAGACCATCACAACGTCGAAATCACCGATGAAGCCATTGAAGCAGCATCGCAGCTTTCCGCACGGTACGTGCCAGATCGCTTCCTGCCGGACAAGGCCATCGACTTGATCGACGAGGCCGCCGCCCGCCTGCGCATGTACAAAAGCCCAGAAGCGGCACAAGTCCGCCGGGCAGAAAGCGACTTACTCGACATCAACGACGAGATCGCTATGGCGGAGGAAAACGAAGAGACCGACGAGCGTATGGAAATGCTGGCTTCGCTCAAGCAAAGCTTAGAAGACACCCTCGCTGATCTCAAGGCGAATTGGAACGAAGAAACACATCAGCCACGCCTTGCCGGTGAGGACATCGCCGAAGTCGTCGCCATGTGGACGGGTATCCCTGTGATGCGCATCGCTGGCGAAGAGACGGAACGCTTGATGCAGATGGAAGACGCGCTGCACCGCCGCATCGTCGGCCAGCACGAAGCCATCGTCGCCATCGCTAAGGCTGTCCGCCGGGCGCGTGCCGGGCTTAAAGATCCTAACCGTCCCATCGGGTCGTTTATGTTCTTAGGGCCGACAGGTGTCGGCAAGACCGAGCTAACCAAATCACTCGCGGAATTCCTGTTCGGCGGTGAAGAAGCCCTCATCCAATTGGACATGAGTGAATTCATGGAACGTCACAGCGTCGCCCGTTTGGTGGGTGCACCGCCAGGATACGTGGGTTATGAAGATGCCGGGCAACTGACGGAAGCTATCCGCCGCCGTCCATATAGCATCGTCGTCTTTGACGAAATCGAGAAAGCCCACCCTGAAGCCTTCAACATGCTGTTGCAGGTGATGGAAGAAGGCCAACTGACCGATGCGCGTGGTCGCCGTGTGGACTTCCGCAACGCGATTATCGTTATGACCAGTAACGTCGGTGCGGATACCATCAAGCGTGGCGCGACATTGGGCTTCAACGTCCCAGTTGACCGCAGCACCACCGAGCGCGAAGAATACGATGAACTGAAGAAGAAGGTCACGGAGCAACTGCGCCGCGCCTTCCGTCCAGAGTTCCTCAACCGTGTGGACGCGAGCATCGTCTTCCGCCCACTGACGCAAGAGGAAATCAAGTCCATTGTGGATCTGGAACTGAAGAAGGTCAGTGAGCGTTTGATCGAACACGCGATTTCAATTGACCTAACCGAAGAAGCACGCACATGGTTAGCGGAAAAAGGGTACGATCCCGAATATGGTGCGCGTCCACTGCGCCGCCTCATCCAAAATGAGGTCGAAGACACGCTCTCCGACGGCATCTTGAGCGGGGAATACCCGATGGCAAGCATCATTCGCCTGGGCGTGGACGACGAAGACGAACTGACGATGACCGTCATCCAAGACGAGTTCGAAGCGCCGGGTGTGTAAGCCATCTCACCCTAAAATTCGATTGAACATCAGAAGCACGGTCAATTGGCTGTGCTTTTTTTGCGTGTGAAAGAACAGCGTAGCGTAATGAATATCAGCCTCTTAACCTATGGATCGCGGGGGGATGTACAGCCCTTTGTCGCTTTGGGTGTCGCCTTGCAGCAAGCGGGGCATCATGTGCGCCTGGCCGCGCCGGAGCGGTTCGCGGCGTTTGTTAGTGCTCATCACATCGACTTCGCCCCGCTCCCTGGCGATCCGGCGGAACTTTCGCGCCAATTGGTCGAGGAAGCGGGCAACAATCTATACAAAGTCTCGAAGAAAATACGCGATTTCGCAATGCCCATAGCGGTTGAGGTCTTCGATCGCCTGGAGGCCGCTTGTGTGGATACTGACGCGATTGTGTATTCGTTTCTGCTGGCAATACCGGGGCATTTCATCGCCCGTGAACGTCATGTACCGGATTACATCGCCCAGCTACAGCCGATCATGACACCTACACGCGCCTTCCCGATGATGATGTTCCCAGAAGCACCTATTCTACGCGGGCGCTATAACGCATTTACACATCGCCTGTTCAATCAAATTTTTTGGCACGCTAACCGCATCTCTTATAAGCTCGTCCGGCGCACGCATCCGACGTTGCCACCCAATATCATCTGGCCGTTGCGCAAAGACAACCCACATCGTCCGCATCAACTGTATGCGTTTAGTGAGCGCGTCATCCCTAAGCCGCATGATTGGGGCGATGAAGCGCACATCATCGGCTATTGGACGCTCCAAGCCACAGACAATTGGCAACCTAGCGATACACTCAGTGACTTTTTAGCCGCTGGCGACCCACCAATTTACATTGGCTTTGGCAGTATGGTCTCACAGCACATTGAAGCGCTCATGACGATGAGCATTGGTGCCCTCAAGAAGATCAATCAGCGGGGGATTTTGGGGACTGGATGGGCGGGCATCACCAATGATGATCTACCCGATACAATTTTGAAGGTAGAGTCTGTGCCACATAGTTGGCTGTTCCCACAGATGGCCGCCATCGTGCATCATGGGGGCGCAGGGACAACCGGCGCGGCTTTACGCTCAGGAGCGCCGTCATTGGTCGTCCCATTTTTTGGCGATCAATTTATGTGGGGCAAGCGCACCGCACAGCTTGGAGTCGGGCCAAGCCCACTACCACTCAAGCATTTCACGCCGGATAATATCGCGTTGGCTTTGCATACAATGGCGACTTATGCGCCTATGCGTCAACGCGCTGCCGCGCTTGGCGCTCATCTCCAGGCGGAGGACGGCGCACAAGCAGCGGCACAGCGGATTGTGGCAAGGACAACTACTTAATCGTCGCGGCGGCCACCGGATAGCTCAGATTGCAGTTGATCTAAAGCATCCCACTCATTAGCAGCGGCGAGTTTGGCTTGTTCTGCCCAAGTTTCCATGCTAGCTGCACGCCGCATTCCGGCTTCGCTGGCGATTTCCTCAAATTGCGCTTGCGTCATATCCGCAATTTGGGCAAATGTTATCACACCCGCTTCGATCAACGCATCACTATATTTAGGGCCAATGCCTTCAATCCGGGTGAGGTCATCCGGTTCTTTTTCGTCTTCGTCTGCGGCAGCTTCAGCAACAGGCGCAGGTTCTTTTTCAACGACGAGTTCTTCCTCAATCACCTCTACAGGAACGGGCGGTACTTCGACCACATCCTCAATAAGCGGTTCTTCTGCGACGGGTTCAGGTTCTTCTGCGACGGTAGGCGCGGCTTCTTCGCTTTCCAGCACTTCGCCCATTTCTGGCGCAGCCTCTTCAACCTCTGGGATGGGCACCTCGGTAACGGTTTCCTCAGCGAGATTGGGCGCAGCGTCTTCGACCTCATCGGGGATCACAGCATCCACACCAATCGGTTCATCTGCGACCACCGCTTCCTGAGCGGCAGCTTCTTGCTCAATTTCAGTGATTAACTCTTTAGAGATAATCCACTCTTGGGCTTGTGGGAGTGTCTCAGCGTCGCCATCTGCAACGGCCAATGCGGCTGTTTCTTCCTCAGCCTCTTCACTTTCGGAAAGCAACCACGCCCAGAAGACCATCGAGATCAAAAATAAAATCCCGGCAGTTGCCCAATTTTCAATAGGATCACGCGCGACCACATTGCCGATAACATATAAAGTCGATGCTACAAGTGTAAAGATTGCGATAAAGGTCTTTGTCTGACGGTTGAGTTCAATCATAGTGATGGTCCTTTCCTTAGCGCCCCTGAGTTTAAGCCGCACGCCGCCGCCTGTCAAAAAACGACTGGTGCTATCTTGACGACAACAGAAATGATACAATCGTTATAGTTTTCACAAAAGTTTTTCTAACCTCTATTTTACCGTTGAGGAAAGGATAAAAACAGTGGATAAATCGTTAACCCGTATCGTTATCGCCCTGGTTTTAGTGACGGGTATTTTAACGGGTTGTCGTGCCTCTCAACAAGAACAAACCACCAATCCAAACGTCAAGATTCAGCTTGAACTAGACGATAATCTCACCGTTGGCGAATCATCCCTAGTGGTAATCCTCGCTGATGCAGACAACACACCGATAAATGATGCCACCGTTGAGATACGCGGTGATATGAACCACGCTGGCATGTTACCAGAACTGACTACCGTCGAAGGCGGCAACAATGGGCGGTATGTACTCCCGTTTAACTGGACGATGGGCGGCGACTGGATATTAACTGTCACTGCGACCTTGAGCGATGGGAGCCAAGCGGTTGAAGAATTTGACGTGTTTAACGTCAGCAGCAATGCACCAATGGCGATGGGCGATGGCATGGTGATGCTCGATACGGAGCCATCCCCCGCCGTGATAGAGAATACAACGCTGGTTATCACGGTGATGCAAGGCGACGATAACATCACCGATGCGACCGTGACAGTCACCGCTACAGTCAACGATATAAATGTCGAACCCATCGTTATCACCATCAATGAAGCCGATGATGACGGCCTCTACCGTGCGCCGATGACGTTTTCTCAAGGCGGGGATTGGCTGCTGACCGTCGAAGCCAATCGCGCCGATGGCGACCCGATCACCGCGACGTTTGACTTGTTCGATGTACGTTTTATGGCCGATTGCGCCCCGGCGGATGCTGAATCTACCCAAGAAGCCGGTACAGAGTGTAGCCTTGAGATGCCCACACAATCCCCGTTGAGCTTCCCAGGGGGATAATGTGAGCAACAGCATCTATAGGCCAACACACGCCCGCAACATCTTAGAATGGCCGTTTTTGCGGCGCATCGCCCGGATGCGCTATGGGCGCTTGATCTTGCAACTGCCGTTTTTGCTTGTCGCAGCTATCCTCATCTATGACGGCTTCACCGGGCCAGATCGTGCCGCACAGAACTTAGCAACGGTCGTGCCCTGGGTGCATTATCGCGGGATTATCATTTTGGTGATTTTGCTCGCCGGTAATTTCTTCTGCATGGGCTGTCCATTTACAATACCACGCACACTCGCCAAGCGCATCAGCAAGCGCGGGATGCGCTTTCCGCAAGCACTACGCAACAAATGGACGGCTATCATCACGCTGTTTTTGATGTTCTTCATGTACGAAATACTTGACTTATGGGCGAGCCCGGCGTTAACCGCCTGGGTGATCGTCGCTTATTTCGTCGCTTCCTTCGCTTTAGAAGCTGTTTTTGGCGAATCGGCGTTCTGTAAGTATGTTTGCCCCTTGGGTACGTTTAACTTCGTCTTTTCCACCGCTTCCCCCACACAGATCAGCGTCAAAGACCCACAAGTTTGTAAGTCCTGTGTGGGCAAAGAGTGCATCAACGGTAGCTACGCGGAACAAACCACCATCCGCGTCGATCAAATCCCGATCAAGGGCGGCGAAAAGCAAGTCACCCACAGCCCACAGGGAACGCTCGGTTGTGGCACGGAGCTTTTCGCCCCGCAGATTAAATCCAACATGGATTGTACGCTCTGCTTGGATTGCGTCCGGGCGTGCCCACATGACAACATTGGCTTGATGACGCGCACCCCTGGCCGCGAGTTACTGCAACCCGGTGCATGGCCTGCCCGCTGGGATATCTCCTTCTTGGTGATTGCGCTGGCGTTTATGGGCTTGGTCAACGCCTTTGGCATGATCCCGCCTGTATATGACCTCATGCAAGACATCGCCGAGTCATTAGGATTAATTGCGGCGGGATGGTCAAATGAGGCGATTGAGTTCGTCACGTTGGGCGGCATTTTCGTGTTGATCTCGTTTATCATTCCGGCTATGAGCATCTTTATCGCCGGGCAATTTACGCGATATGCCACCCGTAAACGCTTTTCCCTTCGGCACACAGTAGCGCAGTTCGCCCCGGCGTTTGTGCCGTTGGGCTTCGGCATCTGGATCGCCCATTACGTCTTTCACTTTTTGATCGGCGCATACACCATCATCCCCATCACGCATAACTTCCTGCTGGATCATTACATCACCGTTTTCGGTACAGAGCCGAACTGGTCGCTGAGTGGTTTAGATGCCAGTAGCCCTTTGATGGGCTTGTTCCAGGTGGGGGCATTGATGGGTGGCTTTTTGTGGAGTATGTTCATCGCGCAGCGTGTTGCCACGCGGCACTATGGCCGCGATGCCATGCCTGCATTGCTCCCCTGGGGCTTAATCCTGCTTGGATTAGTATTCGCTGCGATCAGCATATTCGGCCAACCAATGGAAATGCGCGGCATGATTGTCTTCTCTTGAAAAGGTAACTACTCAGGTAAAGCCTATATCCCGCATCGGCTCAAAGCCGATGGCTACATTAAACGCTAGGAAGCCCGTTTACGGGCTGTATAAAATTGATCTTTCGCGCTGAATAGCCCGTTTACGGGCTTTGCACTTTGCTAGCCCCCGGTTTTGAATCGGGGCAGTATGCACATCAGAGTATACCTGAGTAGTTACTGAAAAAGTTTAAATCTTAGAAAAAATACCAATCTAGAACATTATCAAAAACGCGCTCAATACCCCTTGCCTTAGCTATAGGGATATAGAGTCACTGATGGTCTATATCTCTATGGGGATGGTCGCTTGTCAGTGGCGTAGTCGGCAACAGCTCCGGCGCTGGCATCGGTCTGTTGCTCGCAGGCGGGGGGACAATCGTCTTTATACTGACGCTGTTGGTCTTCTCGTTCCATAATATCCGCAGCATGGAAACCGTCCTGCCGGATTACATTCCAGAAGAAGCAGAGGACGCACCGCAAGAAGCGCTAGAGCACATCACAGGCGAGATACCCGCCGCACAGATACCTCAGTCGTCGTCTGTGTCCTGTTCTTCATCCTCATCGCTGCGCAGTTCATCAGGGATTTTAAACTCTTGGCCGCGCAGCATGGGGCTTTCATCTTCGGGGGGCGCGTTCTCCGCTTGGGCTTTTTCTAGCGCAGCGAATGCCCAATCATCGTTAAGTTGATTCAACTGTCGAATGGGGAATGGGTCAATCGAGCCGGAGCGTGCGCCCATCATCTGCTGGATAGCGACAAGTTCTTGAGTCGTCACATTGGACATTGTGCCTGCTTCGTTATCATGGCGCTCTTTGCCAAACGCCCGATGAAAGGCAATCCGTTGGAACTGTACACTTGCCATGTTCGCCACTAACAACGCATTCGGGTTAAAGCCATGCGGTAGCAAGTCTTTTTGCCGGATCAACAACATGCTGAAGAACAAAATCCCAACGCCTATCCATTGCGCCGGGGTGAGGCGATCCCCTAGCACGATGAACGCCAGCAGCAACGCGACGACAATTTCCATAACGGCCAAGATCGCCGTTTGCATCCCGCCCATAAATTTAACCTGTGCGAAGATCGCCAAACGCGAAAGTGCCGTTGTAATCGCCAAAGCGATGACAGGCGGCAGCATATTTTGGAAGACCGACGATGAGAGCGGTTCGCTCACAGCCAACCAAACCATCGTCACAACAACGGCCATCGTCGTCAGCACATAGAGCGCCACTGTTGGCGATGGCATCTCGTATAATACGTATTGACTAAAGACCACCGTCCCGGCGAACATCAAGGCGCTGGCGAGCATAAAGCCCACGCCCTGGAAGTTAACGCCGCTATCGCCAAAGCCCGTAAGCAGCGTCAACGCACCAAGCGCCAAGCCAACCCGAATCAGCGTGCGCCGATCAGATTCCTGCCCGGCCAACCGCGCAATCAAAACGGCAAACACCAGATACAAGCCGTTAATCAACTGGACTAAAGAGGCATCAAGCAGATCCAACCCACCATAGTAAAACAGTGAGCCAATACCGTTCACCGCGCCGATGACGATACAGCCAAGTAAACCTGATGGATAGATGAAGATGAATTTACGGAAAAAGAGGATGTAAACGCTCCATAATAACAACACGGCGATCACCGTGCGTAGTGCAGCGACGGTAAAGGGATCCGCCCCGGCTTGGATCGCCAATTTGCCGAAAATAGGTGCCATACCCAAAAATGTCGGTGTGGCAAGCGCCGC
>DAOTTT010000180.1:0-8803 GCA_034437635.1 Anaerolineae bacterium
GCGTATTCGTGCCACCTTCTATGCGAACAGCCGTCTCGAAGCCGCTGATGAACACCCCATCCAAGACGTTATCCCCCGCAGCCAACACAAATCCGCCCGTGCCATCCCCGCTGATGATGAACGCTTGGGTTTCTGCAACGATTTCAATACCGGCTTCATTTTCAAGTTGAAGTGCGTCTTCTGCTGTGGAAATTTCAATATTCGGTAGGGTAATTGTCACGCGGCCATCGGTCATGTTCGCCTCTTGTATGGCTGCTCGTAGGGAGCATGTCCCCGCTCGCGTTTGGCAGAAGCCATCGCCAATGTTTTCATCCGGCGCATCTTGACCGTCATCTACTACAAATGTGGTCCCTGGTTGCGCTGCTACCGTTGACACACTGAGTAGCAAGCCGACAATAAAGGTCATGAGTATTCGGGGCATACTGCCTCCATAAGGTTGCATGTCCGTGAGTTCGTCAGCCATTATAACCCAAAACCAATCTTTTGGCTGAGGTGATTTCAAAGTCATGTAAGATATATAAAACAAGCATTGAAGGCATAATTTCGATGAAGCGTCTTTTACCCCCTGTTAGCTTATTGCTGGTCTGCTTTACATTTTATGTGCATTATTACGCCCAAAGCACCATCCGCTTTGACGAAAGTTTTACGTATATTGATTATGCGCGGTCGCCATTTACGGCGCTGTTTTTGTATAGCAACCCCAATAATCACTTACTCTATAGCTTCTTGATGTGGATTACGACGAGTCTATTCGGCGGAACAGTAATTGGCATCCGGTATCCGGCGTTTATCGCGTCGATATTGGCCGTCGCCTGGGCGTATCGCCTGGGCAAACGCACGGATAGCGCCACCGCCGGATTATTGGCTGCGGCCATGCTCGCCACGATGACCTTTTTCGTACATTACACGGTCAACGCACGCGGGTATTCCATGTCGGTTTTACTGGCGATTGTCTATATGGAGCTTATTTTCTTCAGCCCAATGCGGCCTAACAAACGCCATAATCGCCTGGTGATGCTGGTGACAATTTTGCTCGTGCTCACCTTGCCGACGATGGTCTTGTTGATCGGCGCGATTGTCTTATGGCGCATAGGCCGCGCATGGCATCAACGCAGCACACGCGGCCTCGTAGAAGCCCTCGCGCCGATTGTTGTCGGCACGGGCATCGGCACGCTGTTTTATAGCTATGGTTTTCTCAATGCCAGCATTGGCAATTTTTCCAACCGCTTTGGCGTGGATAGCGTTGGGGCTTTGTGGCGCAACTTCTTGGCGGGGCTATCCCCAGATCTTTTGGCCGTACCATTGATTATCGGGCTAGTCGGCGCGATGGTTTTTGGCTGGCGCAAACATACCCCGTTCTTCTTGTTCTGCGCCTGCATTATCGGCACTGCTGCGCTGTTAGCTGCGTTACAGTTCGCGGTTACCGGGCGCGGGTTTTTCGCCCGCAATTACATTTACTTATTGCCGACGGTGGCGCTAGTCGCCGGGATCGGCGGGGCGTTGATGCTGCGCTCCCGGCGGAGCGTGGCGCTGGCACTGGTCGCGGTGACGTTGCCCCTGGGGTTGTACCACTATAACTATCTCAACGCCCCCACCGACGTTGACGCATTGAGCGCCGCCATCGACACCTACTTAGAGCCGGGCGAAATCATCATCATGGGATGTTGTCTGCATTATCCTATCGCCTATCTCAAAGGCTATTATCTTGATCCAGTCGAGACGGTCAACGCCACCCAAACGATCATCGTCCCCACCGACTTTGACCCATTCGATGAACTCTACGGATTGTATCTTGCGGATACCGATGCCATCTGCACGCCGGCTCAATGGGACGACATCGCAATTTATGTCTGTAGCACACCGAAATAATGGTTATATGGTAAGATCACCATGCGAAAACCTGTCTAAGCATTGAGAAGAAAAACGGAGACGGTTGCCATGACCAACCCACAGAACACAAATAATGCGGTCAATAATTTCTTAGATTTCCTCAATGCGCCAGAGGATGAAAATATCATCTACATGGATTGTAGTGATTGCGATAAGCTCGCGGGGTTAGCGGAGCGTGTCGCGGCTGGGGTGCCTGTTGCACAAGTGCTCCCGGCACTTAACGAACACCTGAAGTATTGGAAAGACTGCCGCGAGGAATTTGAAGCACTCGTCGCTGTGCTCAAAGCGGAAAGCAACGGCAACTTAAATGATGCCCTTGATGAACTGGCAGAAGCCTTTCGTAATCAAAATAACTAACGTAAGAAGGACGAAGACATTATGCGCAAGACACGAGTTGTTATCATCGGTAGTGGCCCCGCCGGGCTGACAGCAGCCCTTTATGCCGCCCGCGCCCAACTAAAACCCGTCGTCATCGCCGGGAATACGCTCGGCGGCCAGGTGGCGCTGACGCACGAAATCGAAAATTATCCCGGCTTCCCGGAGCCGCTCAGCGGGACGGAACTCGTCCAACGGATGCAAGAGCAATCTGAACGCTTCGGCGCGGAAGTCGTCTATGATGAAGTGACCGAGGTTGATTTCTCTACCGGGTCGCCCTTCACCGTCAAAACACATGGCGAGACCTTCCTCACAGATGCCGTGCTCGTCACCATCGGCGCAGACCCGCGCAAGCTCAAAGTGCCGGGCGAAGGCGAATATACCGGCAAGGGCGTGAGCTATTGCGGCACTTGCGACGGCTTCTTCTTCCGGGGTAAAGAAGTGGTGGTCGTCGGTGGCGGCGACAGCGCGATGGAAGAGTCGATTTTCCTGACGCGCTTCGTCAACAAAGTGACCGTCATCCACCGCCGCGACGAACTCCGCGCCGGGGTACGCCTGCAAGAGCGTGCAAAGGCTAACGAAAAGATCAACTTCATCTGGGATACCGTCATCGAAGAAATCGTCGGCGGGGACGATGGCGCAGTCGAAAAAGTGACACTGCGTAACCTCAAGACGGATGAAACGTCCGAGTTCAAGACAGACGGCGTGTTCGTCTTCATCGGTCATATCCCGAATAGCGATGTCTTTGGCGACCAACTGGCCGTCAATGAGCGCGGGTATCTCATTACAGATGACCGTTATCGCACCAACGTAGACGGCATATTCGCCGCCGGGGAAATCCAAGATGAGTTATGGCGACAGGTCGCCACATCGGTCGGCCAAGGCACAGCCGCCGCCATGAGCGCCATCCACTGGTTGGAAGAAAACGAAGAAGACCTACAAGTGCTGGATGATGCCATCGCCGAACCGGGCGACTAGATGCGATAGAATGATCCCGGTGCAAAGCCGGGGCTACCCCAACGCAAAGCCCGAAATACAGCCCATTTATGGGCTTCCAAGCATGTGTTTAGCCATCGGCTTTGAGCCGATGCAGGCATAGCTGAGTAAAAAAGAGAGCCGCAGCAGCGACTCTCTTTTGTTTTTACCCCTTACTCCGCGTCTGCGGGGAGAATGGTGAACGTCATCCCCGACCCGCGCCCGTAGATGTCCGGGAAGTAGAACTCTTGCCCGGTCGGTGGGATCACGTTGAACGTCCCGGCGATGGTGGGGCGCATGGTATAGACGAACTCATACACACCCGGCGGTAGATAACTGGTACTCAGCACCACCTTCTCATCGCGGAATTCGATATTGCTAAACCACCACCAACCCCAGCCCCGACTGCGATCGGTGCGGCTGATATTGGGCCGCGTGCCGACTTGTGTGCTTGTCAACAAGTTCGGATCAATCGCCTCCATACCAGCGGGGAGCGGGTCTTCGATGTTGACATAGCGCAGCGTGTTCGGCACGATGATCGTCAAACGCGCCTGCACAATGTCACCGATACGCGCTTCGCTGATGGGCGTTTCCGTCTCATCGCCAAGCAGCGTATAGCGCCGCTCGATGGACAAGCCACGATCCAAGGGTACGATCTCCGGCACGGGCAACAAGGTATTCAGGAAGGCGGTATAGTATAACGCGCCGTCGCCGTCCGTGCGTTGAATGCTGATGCGGTTGGCCTCCCCTTGCAGCATATCCGCCACTTGGATGCTCAGTTCGGTGCTATCTAACACGGTGTCGGTGTTCGCTGGCACATCAGCTAAGGCTTCATCGCCGTTAAACGTCACGCCGAAGTTATAGTCCGGGCGCAGTTCGCCGCTAGCGACCATCCAATCCGTGAGCGCCATCACCGCCCAGGCCGTTTCTTGCGTGGTGGACCAATGGCGGCGTTCGCGTTGGGTGACTAACCAGCGTACCGCCTGCGGCAAAATTTCGCTTTCCGGGCGAATCTGCGTATAGGCCATCAGGATCACCGTGCTGGTGCGGATGTCGCTGCTCCAGTTCCAGCGGTCGAAGTAGGTTTCTTCCCAGCGTACACCCGTCGCGGAGAAGACCGCGTTGTTATTGAAATCGCTAAGAAGCGTATCAATACGGATGGTGTCTTCCGGGTCGATGATGTGCAGCGTCATCGCCAAGAAAGCGCGGGCATCCAAGTTCAGGCGGGCGCGTTGCTCGTAGAGATTGGCCGTCCGCGCTACGTCCGGGGTCCCGCTGCGTGCCAGCGCGTAGAGTAAGAACGCTTGGCGGTTCAACTGCCAGGGCGCACGATCCAAGCCGGGGTTATTGAGCAGTTCCGCTTGGATGTATTCTGTCGCATCGCTGATGACCTCCGGCGTGATGGCGTAGCCTTGTTCTTGCGCCTCACTGAGCGCGATCAAAGCGTAAGCGGTGGTCAGCGGATGGCTGGCCTCGCTCAGATACCATCCCCAACCGCCGTCAACCTTTTGCTCCGCGTAGAGCTTTTGCAGCGCAAAGTCAACCGCTTCATCTAAGTTCGCCCGCAGGTCTTCATCTGCCAGATCGAATGTGTTCAAAGCGCGGAAAACCATGATATTCGGCAAGAAGCGGCTTATGGTCTGCTCGACACACTGGTCAGGGAAGTTGCGCAGGTAGGATACACCGGCCAATGTCGCCCCGGCCAACGATGGCTCTAGGGTGATGTCTAGTGCGCCCTCTTCGATTTCAAAATCGGGCAATTGCACGGCTTCCACGCGCTCGCCACCGACGAACAACGCGCCCGACGTGCCGACCGTCTCCGGTGCTTCATAACGGTAGATGGGGATCAGGTTATTTTCACCTTGCCCCAGGGTTGGACGGCTGGCATCCGTAAACGTGCCGTCGGTGCTGGCCGCCAGGAAGACCAACTCGGCGGCATCGGTGTTTAAGGCACGGACGCGCCAACTCACGCGGGCGGCTGCGCCGTCTTCCACGACGACGGTCTGTGTCGCATCGTCGAACAACTCCACGCCCAACGCCTCGATGGAAACTTCCACCGTGAGCGTGTCGCCGCTGTTATTATTGACGACCGCCCCCAGTAACAGTTCATCGTCCACGATCATAAAGCGCGGCGTAACCGGGCGCACCAAGACCGGCAATGTGCTAACAATGCGATCCGTCCCTTGGCCGATGCGCATCGGCGCGTCATCGCCCAGGGTCACGGCGAAGGCGTTCAACTGGAAGCTCGTCAGGTTATCCGGCAGTTCCAAGTCGAATGTCGCTTCGCCGTTTTCATCCGTGATGACCGTCGCGTTCCAGTACGCCGTAGAAACGAAGTCCTCGCGCAAGGTGAAGTTTGACGGCAGGCTGATGCCGCCACCCCCACCGCCGCCCTTGGTCGCATCCAAGATGGATTGGGTGATGAAGTCAGTGTTGATCGTCAGCGGCGTAGATGTGCGCACCGCCACGCCCTGCTCATAGTAGAATTCTTGTAGCAACCAATCCGGCGCAATTGACGGCGGCGGCAGGATGTCCAGCGCGGCGCGGTCGGTCAACGCGACCCCGACTTCTGCGACGACGGGTTCCCCGGCGTAGTCGGTGGTGCGCACGGTGTAGGTCACGCCGTCACGCGGTTGATAACGCTCCGCGTCCGCTTCGAGTTCGACTGTTACGCGCTTTTGCTCAATATTGACCGGAATTTGGATTAAGCCCATGCGGAAGCCCGCCACCGGGTTGACTTCATCCACGCCCTTGACAATCATCACGCTGACATAGACGTTGGGCGCGAAGTCCTCTTCGATCTCAAGATCATAGATGGCGCTGTTGCTGTCGAGCGTCACAATGTCCGTCGTGATGACATCGGCGCGTTCCACCGTGATTAAAGCGGTCGCTTCCCCTTGGAAGGGCGACGTAATCATGATCTGCGCGGTATCCCCCACGTTGTATTCATCACGATCCGCGATTAACTCCGTGCGGAAGTTGTTCGGCATACGCCAACTGACGTATTCACGGCTGCTGACATACTGTGTCGCCCACCCGCTGATCGCGTTGCCGTTATCATCGCGGGTGGTGAAGTAGATGACATAGAAGCCGCCTTCTTCCGGTTGGAAGGTATAGGTCGCGGTACCGTCGGCGGCGGTGTTCACGCTGCCTTCGGCCATCAGCGTATCATCAACTGCATATTCCCATTCGGTGTATCCGGTCACGGGGTCGCGGGTCTGCACGCTGAACCACTTGCGCTTATAGGCTTCGACGGTCACGGTTTCATCACCAATGCCGACGCTATCCCAATCGACCAAGATCATGTCGATATTGGCATCCTGCCCCACGCGGGTAACGTAACGCTCGGTGTTGGTGCCGATGTAGTATTCGCCGGCATGGATGTTTACCGTCGTGCGCCCGCTCACGCTCTGGTCGCTCACATCGCGCACCGTCACCTCAATGTCGAAGCGTTGACTGCCGGGGTACTCGCCCAAGTCCGCGCCGAGTTCCAGCAAGTAGAGGCCACTCTCGCCGATGGTCTCTTCGCCTGTCGCCACTTGGCGCGAACGGCGGAAGTCGTCGTCAATGTCACGGGTGGGGTCTTGCCAGGGTTGATAGAAGCGATAGCGGCCTTCTCCGGTGTAATTAAACACTAAGGGGCTGGCGATGATGCTATAGTCCACTTCCGCATCGCGCACGGAACCGCCGAAGTAATACGCGCCTTCCAGCGTAACGCGCAGGTCGTCGCCGTTGGCGATGTCGTCGCGCTCCGGTGTGGCGAGCACTTCAAACTCCGGCAAGCGGAACTCCGCAACGGCGAACGGCACCCACTCGTAGAATAGGCGGCTACCATCTTCAGTATCAGCGCGGCGCTCCACATCGACCGTGTAGTAACCGCCGGGGGCGGCATCGTCGGTGAGATCAAATGAGCCGGAGAACGTGCCGTAAGGCGTTAACGCGACCTCATCGGTGAGCGTCTCTTGGCCGTTGCTATAGGATACCGTCACCGTGTCGAAGGCTTCCGGCACGGTATAGGTCATGTCGTCCTTGCTGCGCACCATGCCGCGATAGTATACAGTCTCGCCGGGGCGATAGGCTTGGCGGTCTAAGTAAATCGCAACTTCATAATCCACATCGTTAAAGCGGGCGATCTCCTCAAAGCTGCCGGGGTCGATGCCGTCGGCCCAACCCGTAACACCAACGCCGAAGTGCGCGTCCGTTTGCAGCACAGCCACGCGCCGATCAAACGTCAAGCTATCCACGCCCGCTGTCGGCACACGCAGCAAGCCGTCCGCATCGGTCAAACCCGCAGCGATCACCTCGGCCTGATCATTGTAGACCGTTATCGGGGCATTCGGGATCGGCTGCGCGGTCTGCACATCCGTCGCCCAGATCATAAGGTCGTCATAGCTGTGCTTGAGCGTCAGCACCGCTGTAGACACGATTAAGTTATGTGCGCGTGGTGACGCATTCTCACCCGGCGCGGGGTAACTGCGTTGCATCTGCAAGTGATAAATGCCCGGCGCGAGTTTTCCCCCATCCGCCGCCATCACCAGGATTTCGCCCGGCGTGGTGTGTTCGATAAACGTCAGGTTTTCGCCATCTACCCAACCTTGTGTACCGGCGACTTCCACTTGCCACCAATTCCCCAAGTCCGTACAGATGGGGCCGCCGGTAATCTGCGCTTCAAAGCCGGGGTATAAGGTCAGCACAAGCGGACCGTCAACCCAGGTTTGCAGCACATCGACAGGCACATCACCCGCTGCCGCGACAATATCGCCCAGGGTGAACGCGACTTCCACGCCTTCGCAGCCTTGCCCCGCGCCCAGAGTCACCAGGGATGGCACATTCGTATTGAGGACGTTATCCAGGTCAACTTCCCAGCTACGCAACAAGCTATCAATGGATGGATCATAATTGTAGATATTTTCAAGCTCGCGATCGCGCTCAAGGTAAAGCCGCACAAAGTCATTGACATCCAGCGTATACAGGCTTACATCCAGCGCTTCCACGTTGCGATGCCGCACAAATAACCCGGTGAAGTCGTTATAGGCGTTGTAAAAGCCCACCGGCCCGAAGGGAATACGCAGCGAGAAGCTAGGGCTATAGGGCAACGTGGTAAACGTGAACTCAATCGGTTCATCGTAAACGTTGCCGTAAATGTCCTTGATCCCCGGCTCCACACGCACGCTGTATTCTGTACTGGCTTCCGCGTTAAACGATGCCCGATAATCAAAACCGTAGCGATACCCACTCAAGAAATCAGGTTCCGGTGTGATCGTCAGGCGCTCGGTGATGCTGTCGGCATCCATAAACGTGTTGAACTTCAGCGAGAAGCCGTTATAACTGCGCACCTCGTCTTCATCTTCGGGAGTGGTCGAGAGCAAGCGCGGATAGGGCAAGGTGCTAAACGACCATTCAAGCTGACCGCCCAGCCCGAACCCGGCAATCTCGGAGAAAACCGCGTTATCAATGCGGCCAATATATGTTGACTCGGCATCCAAGAAAGCGTCCGGCTCGAAGGTGACGAACCAACGGCCACCGTCCAGCCATTCAAACGTGCCCGTAACGGGCATGTCAT
>DAOTTT010000181.1:0-3202 GCA_034437635.1 Anaerolineae bacterium
AACAATTGTGGCGACAACTTCAAGCTGACTTACATCAGGCTATTCTCGAGTTCGGCGTTCGCATTGGGTTGGTACTCTCTGCCAGTCCATGAAATAACTTCACACTATTGACATCATTCAACAAGCGTGACCCACTCACCATTTGTATCAAACTGAAACCAATACTCATTCGACTCAACAGGCTCATCGCAATGCACAATAACACTACCATAAACGCTGGTAATTTTCGCACTCGTTGCTCTTGGGCTTGCTGCTCACTTAACACGCGCTCAATCACGTCGCGCCCAACCACATTTACTATCAAATCCAACGTAATCGTCTTGCAAAACTGGCTTTCTAAATCACTTTGACGTATTCTATATCCCATGAGATGGCTCGTTTGGCTTTTCAATTTGTTCTTAAAATGCCATACGTGCCATCTTTTTGCCACTAAGTCAACCGTATTGGATTTAGGGTGAGGGCAAAATGGCGTTTGTCGCTTAGGTAATCTGTCCGATAATCACCAACACGACGAACAGCAACAACGGCCCCCAGAGCATCATCGTCCCCCACACCATCGCCATGAAGGGCACCGCGTAGCCATCTTGCCGCAACTTTTTGCGCAGTTGTCCAGCGGTCGGCTCTGTAAGTGTGCTTCCATCCGGGAAGATGAGCGTCGGCACGCTCGCGTTACCGTTGTTGATCTCGCGCACACGGGCGGCGGCTTGGGCATCCTGATGGATGTTGATGTAATCATACGGCACTTTGCTCGTGCGCAGCATCCCCATAACGGGCGGCACCATCGGGCAAGTTGGATGCCCGTACATGATGACGGGTATTTGGTCGTTCTGTTCGGTCATAATTAATTATAGTCAATCCAATACAGGTCAAGTTCCGGCATATCGGGGATTTCAAAGGCGTACAACCACGCATTGAACAAGCTCTGTAAGTTCTGGCCGCTCACTTGCTCCGCAATGCGGATAAAATCAGCGGTGCGAGCGTTGCTGTTTTCATAGGTTTTGGTATAAGTTTGCAGCGTCTCGAAGAAGGCTTCATCGCCAATAGCCAAGCGCAGCGCATGGAGTGTCAACGCACCACGTTGATACACCACGCCGGAAAACAAGGTGTTCGGGCCGGGGTCGCCGGGCACAATCGGCAGTGAGCGCGGGTCAATGCCTTCTTGCAGGCCGATGACAGCCAGCGCAGCGTATAAGCGGCTAGGGCGGATCGTCACATACAGGAAATCGGCATTACGCACGATCTCCGGCAGGTCGCTATCCAGCAACGTATCTGGCACATCGACGAACAGATCATCGACGTTGACATCCGTATCATCTAATAGCACATCGTAAAATTCCCGCGCTTGTGATTGCGTGACGGTAGCTTCATTAAATGCCAAGCGACCGAGTGCCGCCGCGAGTAAGCGCGGATTAAATTGGGTCATTTCGAGTTGTCGCGCCATACCGCGATACATACGGCGGAGGCGTTCGTCGGCGGCTTCGCGGCCTTGCGCTTCTTCTAACCAGAGGACTTCCGCATAGGTGGCAAAGCCTTCGTTCAGCCAAATATCGCGCCAATCGCCCAAGCTCACGCTATTACCAAACCACTGATGCGCGAGTTCGTGCGCGACGACGCTCTCGCGGGACATGGCCGGGCCAAACGTAGACAGCGTTTGTGTTTCCAACGCCGCACGAATCGGCGCATCGTGTACCACAGAGCCGTAAACCTCAAATGGATAATCACCAAACATCGCGGAGAACGCATCCATCATCTGCGGCTGTGTGTCGAATTCCGCGATGAGATCAGCCGGAAGCCCTTCCGCGAAGTAATTGCGGATCGGGATTTGCGTTATGGGGCTGATGTCCGTTTGTTTGTCAAAGCGACCAATGGCGATAGTCACCAAATAACTCGCCATCGGGTCACGCGGGGCAAAGCGCATCGTGCGCAGGCCGTCTTCTTCCGCGATGACATCCCCAATACCATTGGCGGCCACCGTATAATCGGCATCGGTCGTCACCGTGATTGTGTAAGTTGCTTTGTCGAGCGGATGCTCATTCACCGGGTAGAACGTAGACGCGCTGACCGGCTCACCGAAGACCATCACACCGTCGCCGTAATCAATCCAGCCACCGCGCATGATGCTACGTTGGCCTTCGCCCGGCACGCCGCTATAAGCGACCGTCAGCGTGTGGTCGGTATCAGCGGGCAGTGGCTCTGCCGGGATCACGATCAACTCGTCGCGGTCAAAGCGGTAATCGGCCTCTACGCCGTTGACCTGCACAAAGTCAATGTCATAAGGCACAAATTCAAGGTTAAATTGACTGAGGTCTTGTGTGGCTTGCAGGGTAATTGTAGATTGTGCGACCAGCATATCCGTGTTCATATCAACCTGAAGGTTGAGGTCATAATGCAGCACATCATAGCCCCCATTACCCAGGCGCGGATAGTAGCTATCGCCCAGGCCATCATCGCCGGGCATCGCCATCACCGTGATGACGACCAAAATAACATTTAGGCTGACAACGCCTAGAATCAAAAGGGTTTTACGCGACATCTTCCGGTGTCCTTTCTGTTATCCGTTTTTGGTCATCAGCGGAAAGCTAAAAACCAACACCCAAGCACTAACCGAAGGTTATACGCCATACCCCATCACAGCATAGCATACTTCGCCTCAGTTCGGTTAAAATAAGGATGAAAGTCCATAATTAGGAGCCAATCATCATGCCCAATGATCCTATCATCCCGCGCAAGTGGAAGCTCACCGCGCACGACCAAAGCAACGTCTTTGTGTGGGGACCGCGTGAGCGCAGCGTCCATACCGTGATGAAAGCCTTCATCTGGGCGCTCTACCTGCCACTCTACCCGGATTTAACCGTCGAAGTGCGGGCGGATGACCCGCGTTATAAGCCGGATGTCGTCCAAACAGATGATACGCCTAATATCTATGCGGTATCCAGCGATCCAAAATTTTGGGGTGAAGCGGGCAAAGTCGGCAAAGCGAAGATTGAAACCTTGGTGCGGCGCTACCCAAGCACGCACTTTGCCTTGACCAAATGGAATACGCCCATCACGCCCGTTGTCGATCAAGTCAAGCGGGCGCTCAAAGGCGTTAAACGCCAAGCACCATTCGACATCATCAACTTTGCGCCGGATAGTCATGAGCAATTCATCACGAGTGAGGGGTACATCACCATTCACTTCGATCATCTCGAATGGTTTAGGC
>DAOTTT010000182.1:0-7991 GCA_034437635.1 Anaerolineae bacterium
AGGGGCTTCTTCCACCGGGGCAACGGGTTGAGGGGGCGGTGCTGGCTCAGCGGGCGCAGGCGGCGGTTGAGGCGTGGATGGTGGTGGTTGAGGCGTGGGTGGTGGTTGCTCGGTTGGCGGTGGTTGATAAGCCGGTGGGGGTGTTGTGCCGCTATTTTTAGCCGCTAACTGCTTTAACCCGTTGACGAGCTTTTTAATATCGTTCTGCCCGGCCATCCCCGGCAAGACTTCCACAGGGCGACGATAACATAATTCATGTAATGTGTCTGGCAATTCCGCCGGTACCGGCATTGAGGCTTGATCGACCAAAATGGGAATTAACATCTTGCCTTGTTTGAGCGCCATCTCAACAGGTAGGCGCACTAAATCCGCCGGATTATCAATCATTTTGCGGTTGTAGTCATCGCGTATTTGTGACCACATACGCCCAATGATAACCAGGACAAAATCAAACTCTGCGATCTGATTATAGACAAATTCACGAAAATCCACGCCGAACGGCACATCATCAATGTTACGGATGATCTTGTCTTTGCCAAATTCGCGTTCCAGCGCATCCAAAATGTTATCGCCGTGTATCTTACTATCTGCTCGACGCGACGAGACAAAAATACGGGTCATGAAAGATCCCCACACTTTTTCTATTTAAATTTTGATTATAAATCACCGCATAGTGTTGAGCAAAGCAGTCTAATCCTCTTGCACCAACCGCTTAAGCTCATAGAGTTTGGTAAGCGCCTCAATTGGTGTCATCTCATCGACGTTAAGCGCGTTGAGCGCATCCACCGCCGGGTTTGCCGGCGGCTCAAAGAAGCTCATTTGCTGCGGCCTTTGAGGTGCACGGACGGTAAAGTCGCTGCTTTCGGCTTCAAGCTGTTCCAGTAGCGATTTTGCCCGTTCCACAACTGGGCGCGGCATCCCGGCGAGTTGCGCCACATGCACACCATAGCTTTGATCCGCGCCACCGGGCACCACCTTATGCAAAAAGACGATCTCCTCACCGCGCTCGGTGACAGCGATGCTATAATTGTGTACACGCGGCAATACTTCCGGCAGCATCGTTAGCTCGTGGTAATGCGTGGCGAACAACGTGCGGCAATCCAAGCGGGGATTATTGTGGATATACTCCACCACCGCCCGCGCAATCGCCAAGCCGTCATATGTGGATGTCCCGCGCCCGACTTCATCGAGAATAAGCAGGCTGCGGCGCGTACTGCCGCTGAGTAACCGCGCCGTCTCCACCATCTCCACCATAAACGTACTCTGCCCGGCGTGGATTTCATCCTGTGCGCCGATACGCGCAAAGATGCGATCCACCAAGCCGATCACCGCTTCATCCGCCGGGACAAAGCTCCCGATCTGCGCCATAAGCGTAATAATCGCCACCTGGCGGATGTAGGTTGATTTCCCGGCCATGTTGGGCCCGGTGATGATGTGTACCCGATTGTTGCTGTCAAATGTTGTGTCGTTCGGGACGTAACGCACGCCACCTTCAAGCATCTTTTCCACTACGGGGTGCCGCCCATCGCGGATAACAAGCGTATCATCCTCCATGAGCGTAGGCCGCACGAAGCCCTCACGCATCGCCACCGTTGCCAGCGCGACGAAAACATCCAGATGCGCCAACGCCCGCGCCGTCATAATCAGCGGATCCGCATGACGCGCTAGATCGTCGCAGAGTTGCTCGAACAATAAACGTTCTTGCGCGAGAATCTGCTCCTCCGCGTTGAGGACGAGCGTCTCATATTCTTTAAGCTCCGGGGTAATATAGCGTTCCGCGTTGACAAGTGTCTGTTTGCGCACATAATCATCCGGGACTTTGTCCGTGTGCGCGTGCGTGACTTCCAGATAGTAGCCAAACACCTTGTTGAAGCCGACTTTCAGCGTTGAGATACCCGTCGCTTTGCGTTCTTTCGGCTCTAAATTGGCGATCCAATCCCGCGCTCCGGCGCTTTTATCCAGAATATCATCCAGTTCTTGCGCATAGCCTTGGCGGAAAATACCCATCGTGTTGAGCGTCGCCGGAGGATCATCAACTAAGGCTTGGGCAATATGATCGTAAACGTCATCACACGGGTCGAGCCGTTCTGCGAGCGCGTGCAGCGGCGCAATCGTGCCGATGAGAGATTTCAAACGCGGGATGACTTCCAGGCTGGCTTTAAGGCCAATAAGATCACGCGGGCCAGCCCGACGCACCAATAAGCGATTGGTCAAACGCTCAATATCCGATATTTGCTTGAGCAAGTCGATAATTTCCACGCGCAGCGCCTCATCCGATGTCAAAGACTCCACCGCATCCAAGCGCGCATTTAGCCGCTTGAGATCCAACAACGGTTGGTTAATCCACGTATGCAGCAAACGCGATCCCATGGCCGTCGTTGTGCGGTTTAACACCCCCAGCAAACTCCCCTTAGTATGGCCGCCGCGTATAGTTGCTGTCAGTTCTAAGTTGCGCCGGGTGAATTGATCCAACACCATAAAGCTCGCCGTAGAATAAGCGCGGATCGTGTTGATTTGGGCGAGGCTGTCCATCTGTGTTTCGCGCAGGTAGAGCAAAATCGCCCCGGCTGCGCTGATCGCGTGCCGTTGGTCACGCAAGCCGTAGCCTTGCAATGTCTTGACGCTAAAGTGATTGCGCAGCGTTTCATCAGCCGTCGCGTACTCAAAGCGCCAATCTTGAATGGATGTCATGTGGTTGCCTTCCGGCAATGTCATCTTACCCGCCCACAATTCCGGCACAATGACCTCACGCGGATTTAGTCGCGCCAATTCTTCCAACACCAATAAGCCCACGTTTTCGCCTTCAAGTTGGGTCGCCGCGAATTCGCCAGTGGAAATATCCACGTAAGCGATGCCCGCGTGCTGCCAACGGTTGGACTCAGGATCGCCGTAAGGCATGACCGCCATGAGGTAGTTCGGCCTACCCTCCGGCAACAGGTCACTTTCCATGACGGTACCGGGCGTAATCACCCGTACAACTTCGCGTTGCACCGGGCCGCGTCCGTCCGGTTCGCTCATCTGCTCACAGAGCGCCACATGGTAGCCCTTTTCGATCAAACGGGCGATATAGCCATCCACGCTATGATGTGGCACACCGGCCATCGGTACCTTCTGCCCGCCTTTGGAGTAGCTGCGTCCGGTGAGCGTCAGGTCTAGCTCACGCGCAGCCAATTCCGCGTCATCGTCAAACATTTCGTAAAAGTCGCCTAGGCGAAAAAGCAAAATGCAATTGGGATATTGTGCTTTCATATCCAGGTATTGCTGGCGAACAGGCGTAACACGCGCCATTGAATTATCCTTTGAACTTCAGGAGGTCTATCGCATAATGTATGTTATTCTAGCAGTCGCTTTATGACCGCACAACAGTTCATAGGAGGCACAACACATGGCCGAGCTGATCATCGGCGTTGATTTAGGCGGTACGCGTATCCGTGCTGCACAGTTAGATAGCAAACTCAACATCATCAACCGTGTCGAAACCCGGACATTAGCCGAACAAGGGCTAGACCCCACCCTAGAGCGCATCAAAGGCGAAATCCGTAAAGTCCTGCCGGAAGATATCAGCACTGTTAAAGGCATTGGCATCAGCGCACCGGGGCCGCTCAACCCGGAAACAGGTGTCATCGTCCGCCCGCCTAATTTACACGGTTGGGTTGATGTCCCCATCGGGCAAATTTTACAGGACGAGTTCGACCTACCCGTTTACGTCGGCAACGATGCCAACGTCGCTATTCTGGCAGAAGGCGCACGCGGCGCAGCCAAAGGCTATCGCCATGCAATCTACGTCACCATCAGCACGGGCATCGGCAGCGGTATCATTGTCGATGGACGCTTGCTGCTTGGCAAGCAAGGACTAGCAGCGGAAGCCGGACACATGGTGATGATCGTTGAAGACCGCGTCTCCTCGCTTGAGCTTGAGGCCGCCGGGCCAGATATGGCCGATCAAGCCAAAGCCCACATTCGTGCCGGGGAAAAATCCTTAATGATAAACATGGTAGGCGGTGATATTGATGCCATCGACGGGGCAACCGTTGGCCATGCGGCCACAACCGGCGACCCACTCGGTTCGCGCATCGTCCAACGCAGCGGCAAGATCATTGGCTTAGGCATCGTCAACCTGTTGCACCTGTTTAACCCAGAAATTGTCGTGATTGGCGGCGGGGTCAGCCAATTGGGTGATCTGCTGTTTAAGCCCATGCGTCAAGCTATCGAAGCCCATTGCATTGACGATGACTACTGGAAAGACCTCATCATCACCACACCCGACCTCGGCGAAGATGTCAGTATCATCGGCGCAGGGACGCTCGTCACGACAAATGGCGGCAAAATCCGCTTGGAAGACGTTCTCGACACGTAATTTTGTGCTTTTCTAACGCTGTTGCCTTACCCTACAAACGGACTGATTGCAGGTAGGGCTATATTTTATGAGTATGCTAATGTTACCCGTCAATGATTATCGGGTGCGCCAACGGGATTTTTTACTGGAAATTTCGCGGGCTATCACCGCTCAACTTGATCTTACACAAGTGCTCAAGCGTGTGTTACACGCATCCCAGGTGATGCTTGGCGGGCAAGTCGGCCTCATCGCTTTACGCGCTGCGGATGATATGTTCTACGTTCGCGCCGTCAGTGGGGTTGATGGACAGCGTATCCCGTCGTTAAATAACCAATTACACGAGCTTTCGCGGCTCGTACAGGATGGCGCAGAGCAAGAGGCGTTTAACAAACAACTCAAAGCGATGGCCGAAAGCATCGACCAAGAATTGCAACAAAGCATCGCCCTACCGCTTAAATTCGCGGAAGAACCGCTCGGCATTATGATCGTCTTCCGCAATTACAAGAGCAATGCCAGCGCCAACGACATGCAAATTCTCCAAAGTTTTGCCGACCAAGCCGCCATCGCCGTACACAATGCGCAACTCTATGAGCGCATCAACCAAGAGAAGCAACGACTTGCGGCCATCTTACAGCATAGCGCCGACGGCGTGATGATCCTCAGCCATGACCTGACGATTGTCCGTTTTAACCGAGCGTTAGAACGCCTAACCGGGTGGCAAGCAGAAGATGCTATCGGCAGCCATCAGGATGATGTCATCACATGGGAGCAGTTGGAAGGCGGCGACCTAAGCGACGCGATCGCTGATGGTTGGCCGTTTACACTGGCGGCATCCAACCATGAGGAAGCGCCCTTATACGTTGAGGGCGACCTCGCCCGGCCAGATGGCATGACCATTAGCCTGGGCATCACCTATGCGCCAATGTTCAACCCGGACGGCACCGTCAACAGCATCATCGCCAATGTGCGCGATATTTCCAACTTCCGCCAAGCGCAAGAAATGCAAAATACATTTATTTCCGTCGTCTCGCACGAGCTAAAGACCCCCGTAGCGATCATCAAGGGGTATGCCGCCACGCTTAACCGAGCGGATGCACAATGGAACGAACAGATTGTCCATGATACGCTGGATGTCATCGAAGAAGAAGCCGATCGCCTGACCGATCTTATCCAAAATTTACTGACGGCCAGCCGCTTGCAAGCCCAACGCGAAATGATCTTAGAAATCAGCGATATTGCTATCGATAAATTGATCCAGCGTAGTGTAGAACGCTATAGAAGCCAAACCAATATACATACTTTCGCCGTTGATCTGCCGGATGATTTCCCGTTGATCGAAGCGGATCAAACCCGCATCCGCCAAGTGATTGATAACCTGCTCGGCAATGCGATTAAGTATTCGCCGGAAGGCGGGGCAATCACCGTTGGCGCGAGCTATGATGCACAAAGCGTTTCTGTTTACATCCAAGATAACGGCGTAGGCTTGCAGCCAGAAGACCAAAAGCGCGTCTTTGAGCGATTCTTCCGCGTGGATGGCAAACTCAGCCGCAAGACACAAGGTACAGGCTTGGGCTTGTATCTCGTCAAAGCAATTATCGAAGCGCATGATGGCGCGATCACCGTTGAGAGTCAGGCCGGTGATGGCTCCACATTTTACTTTAGCCTACCATGCCACCATAAAAACCAATAAGGGAGCAATTTATGTCTACAACGAACGAAACTGTCGTCACCTGTTCCGCCTGCGGGCAACCATTCCCGGCACAGGTGTATGCTTACATTGACGTTGTGCAAGACCCACAGGGCAAAGCACAACTACTCAACGGCAGCCTGAACAACTTCCCCTGCCCGAACTGCGGCACGGTCAACACAGTCGCCACGCCGCTACTTTACCATGACCCCACTAAAGAATTATTGGTCGCGCATGTCCCGATGGAACTCAACATGCAAAAGGACGAGCAAGAGCGCGTTATCGGCCAATTGATGAACCGGATGCCCAAGGATAACTTTAAGGGCTATATGTTTAACCCCAAGCGAGCGTTTACGCTGCAAGGCTTGACCGAACTGGTGCTAGAGGCCGATGGGGTCACCAAAGAGATGATCGAAGAGCAAAAGCAGCGGGTGCAACTGGTGCAGCAGTTTATCGAAGTGGAGTCCGAAGAAGCTCTGGATAAGCTCATCCAAGAACACGACGATAAAATCAACGAGCAGTTCCTCAATACGATGTCACTCATCGCTCAACGCATGATGGAAGACGGCCAACAGCAAGCCGCACAACAAATCGCCGGCATCCAACAACTCATCATCGCTAAATCAAAATTTGGCGATGAACTGCGTAAACGCCAAGAAGCCCAAACGCAAGTGATTGAGTCCGTCGCCAAGGACATCGAAAACCTGGGACAAAACGCCGGACGCACACATTTTTTAGATCTCGCGCTCAAGTACAACGGCCAAGACGATTACTTGCAAGCGTTGGTCGGGCTAGTACGCCCCGTCTTCGACGAAGAATTCTTCAAAATGATGACCTTGCGCATCGGCGAAGCACCAGCCAACGACCGCGAAAAGCTGGAAGCCCTGCGCGACAACATCGTTAAAATGACTGCCAGCATCGACCAACAGCAGCAACTCGCCATGCAACAGGCCGCGAGCTTTTTGCAATCCATCGTGAATCACCCGACACCCCGCGAAGCCCTGATGGAAAACATTGACATGGTGGACGACTTGTTTATGCAGATCCTCCAAGCCAACATCCAGCAAGCAAAGCAGCAAAGTAACCTGCAACTGCTCACACGGCTTAAAGAGATCCAACAAGCCGCATACGAAGTCTTGCAATCTCAAATGCAGCCCGAACTACGTTTCGTCAATGATCTATTCGGCATGAGCGAAGCCGAAGCCGAAAAGACGGTCAAAGAGCAAGCCGCCAACTTTGGGCCAGAACTCATTGAAGTAATTGATGCAGTGCATTCTCTATTAGTACAACAAGGCAATATCGAACTACAACATCGCCTAGAAGCAATCAAAAAATTGGTTTTGCAGACCGCAAATGGCTAATTTAGGGCAAATTACCTACGATTGACCTACGCACAATCGAAACAGGCTGGTAAAATGCGTGCCAAATCAGTAGCCTTTATAGCTGTAAAGCTGATGTTGTTTTGTAGATATTGAGGGAAATAACGAATGCAAAAGATCTCTCGTGCTAAAGCAGGGTTGTTGTTGATGTTAGCAGCATTGTTCGGTTTGACGATGCTCCCGACGAGCTTTGCCACCCCCGCCTATGCCCAAGATGAAGAACCGACCGCAGTACCGCGCAACGATCCGCTCTGGGTGCAGTTCACATCTGCACGTCGTGCCATTGAAGAAGAACGCAGCGTAGACTTAACCTACGTCAGCAGTTACCAGTACGTACAACAAGAATACGTCAGCGGCATTGACGCTGGCTGTGATGCCGATGTTATTGATGTCGATGTACGCCCTGTGTACTTCGGCTTTACCTGGACGATCACCGACCTCGGCGGTACCGTCCACCAAGCCCGCACCGCTATCCTGCCCGGCAACGAACTGATCGTCGCCGTTTGTGACGAAGTGACACAAGTCGCCATCGGCAGTAGTGATGACAGCAGCGGTAACACAGGCGGGGAGCCTGTCGCCGGTAGTGGCG
>DAOTTT010000183.1:0-11074 GCA_034437635.1 Anaerolineae bacterium
AATATACAACGGGATACCACATCGAATACGCTATTGTCCAAACTAACAGAGTTAAAGCAGGCTTATGATAATAAGCTCATCACCCGCAGAGAATACGAAGAACGCCACCAACAAGTGATGAATGCATTTACAAAGGACGGATAATGGACGATAGGCGAAGCCTAAAACATCATAATATTGCGTCTTTATTCATCATTTCTCAATACTGTAACCAGCAAACACTAGCCCATTAGCGCAATTTAGTTTATGATTGTTACAAAGCGGTTACATGGATGTTGGCATATGGCAACAATGGACGAACACGAACTTTCAATTTTAGTTGTTGAAGATGATGAAGATACCGCAGAGATCGTCTGCACATTGCTGGAAGATGCAGGTTACAAAACGCAAGCCGTCGATATGGGCAAAATCGCCTTAGACGAAATCAGCATGAATACACCTGATCTTGTCCTGTTGGATTTAAACCTGCCCGACATCAACGGCCTAGAGGTGCTTAAATCGGTACGCTCAACCTCATTCCTGCCGATGATCGTATTAAGCGGTTATGGCAAAGACCGCGATCGTGTCCACGCGCTGGAAGCCGGGGCCGACGATTACATGGGCAAGCCATTTTCTTCAGAAGAACTTATCGCACGGGTTAAGGCACTGTTGCGCCGTGTGGAATGGACGCCAAAGCCGGACACCATCTTGCGTGTGCGCGGCCTAGAGCTGGATATGCCACGCCGCCATGCCACCATCAACGGGCAAAAGTTACACCTCACGCCGATTGAGTATGGCATTCTCGTCGCGCTGATGCGCAATGTTGGCGAAATTGTTGACCATGATACGCTGCTGCATGGCGTATGGAGCGACACGTACAAGGGCGACTATTCCGTGTTGCGCGTCAACATCAGCCGCTTGCGCCAAAAACTAGAAAAAAACCCACGCCGCCCAGCATATATTGTCACGGTGCCTGGGCGCGGCTATTGGATGCCATTAAACCGTAATTAATGACTGCTATTCGCTGGAATGCATCGTTTATGATAACCTTCTGAAATAGTGTATCGTGCATGAGGAGGGAATAATGGTGTCCGGCGATTACACAACCCTAGCCCCGATATATGACCGTATTGGTATGGCCGATTTTGCACAGGCGCTTTCTCCGCGCCTGTTAAACCTTGCCCAACGCAACGATTGGATGGGACGACGCATTTTAGATGTCGGCAGCGGCACAGGTGCCGTCAGCGCGTGGTTTGCTCAAAACAGCTACAACGTCATCAGCGTGGAAAATGACCCCGCAATGCTGAAGCAACAACGCGCAAAATTAGGCGATCACCCTTCGCTGCGCATTGTCGAGGCAGACATCCTTGAATTGGATAAAACCAACCTGTATGATCCTATCGATATGGCGATCGCACTCAATGTGTTAAACAGCGTGCGCAATCTGCGCGAGCTAGAGGCGGTCTTAGCCGGGTTGGAGCATGTGCTAGCGGCCAATAAATTTTTCATCTTCGATGTACACACTATCTACGGGCTGACGGAACATGGCCAGACAGCGGATACCATCGTACATGATGATGAAGATCTCGTCGTCTTCAGAACAAGCTCCTATGATTTTGAGCGACAGATCAACACCAACACATACTATATCTTCCAGCAGCAAGACGGCCAATGGCAACGCAGCCAAGCACAATTAACGCTGCGGGCTTTCCCGGTGCAAGGGATCGCCACATTGCTCAAACGCCATCACTTTGATCTGGTGGGGCTAATAGACCCAACCCTTAACGCGGTGGACCCTGCTACATCGAACGTATCGCGTGTTATTTTCGTAGTCAAAAAAACTGTAACGTAACTTATGGAACAAACTGAGACCACAATCTTACCTGTAGACCCCTATCCAGCGGCTGTGCGCCTGTTTGCCGCATTGGGCTTCATCGTCGGGATAGTAGGCGGCTATGTCATCACCGCAGCCTATATCGGCAGCGGGTTTTGTAGCCCCATCGGCGTGATCGTCGGTGTGGTAACAGGCGGCATCGCCACCATTGCCACCGAGCGCATCGCCCGGCAACTGATCCCCTCTAAGCGATTTATGCACATTAGCGATGACAAAATCGCCTTTGTGTTCAATGGAAAAGAAAACCGCAGTATCGACCCCCAAAGCCACGTCAACGCGACCTTATGGTATTTCATCATCAAGCGCCGCTCACGGGTGCCCAAGGGCTGGTATATGATCGCTTACGCCCTGGAGCAAGACGATATTTTTATACCGGCCTTCACGCTGATGTCGCCGGAGACATTCGAGGAATTCCAGTATAAAGACGCATTCATGCAGCTTAAAGGCTCGCGTAAGGATTACCGCGACTCGGAAGATCTGCGCTTGGCGGGCAAGCAGCGTCAACTACTCATCGTAGAAACCGCCCGCAGCATCGACGGTGTGGAGATGTTCAACCCAGAGTTTGAGCAAAGCCTGACCACACTCAAGGCACGCTTCCCTGGTTGGATGCCCAAGCTATGACCCGACGCTTAATATTGCTCATCGGCCTATGGTGTGGCGTTATCACCATGAGCGTCCGGGCACAATCACCAGAAATCACGCTCAACATCCCGGTAGAAGGCACCATCACGCAAACGGAAATTGCGCTCGCCTGGGAGTTTACCGGGTGGGCGAATCAAATGGTGTCGTTTCGCGTCATCGCATCCGGGGATTTTGACCCGATTATCAGTGTGCGCGATGCCAGCGACCAGCGCATTGTTCGCAATGATGATTTTGACTTCCCCAATACCCGCGATGCTTTGATCGAAGCGGTGACGCTGCCGAGCAATGGCCGCTATCAAGTGATTGTATCCGGCTATGGCGGGTCTACTGGCGATTTCGTATTGCTGATGATGCCGGGATATTCCAGCTACACGCTGGATGAGCGTTTCGTCGCCCAAGAGAATTGGTCAGGCGACAATCTGGACGCGATTGATGTGACCGATGGCATCGCCACTATGCGCATAGAAGGCATTGACGTTAGCGGGTTGCTCATCGACGAGACCGCCCCGGAACGCGAGCAATATTACGCGCAGTTGATCGTGAGTGATGTCAGTGGGCGTAACGATTGGGCGGTGGGGCTTGCCATACACCACCAAGATAACGGCGATCATATGCAGGTACTCATTAACGAACGCGGTGAATGGCGCGTTGTCACGATCACCAATGGCGAAGAAATGATCCTGCGCGATTGGGTCTCGCACCCTGGCATCACAGCAGGCGCGTCACAGTTTACGCTTGGGACATATGTGAATTCCGGCGTGGTAACGGTGTTTTATAACGATATTCAACTAGGGCAAGTGCAAGACGAAAGGCTGGACGAAGGACGCATCGGCGTAGCCGTCAAAACGGCCAACGCGATCAGCAGTGATGTCACCGCGTTGATCGACCAACTCATCATCACCGAGCCAACCCTGACGGAAAGTGGCCGCGTGATCCCGCAGCAGCTTGTACCCGGCAATACCCGCATCGTCATCCAAGAACTTGTGCGGCGTGGCGTTATCCGCGCTGGGGGGAGCATCGCCTGGGAAATCCAAGAGAGCTTTTTAGAAACCGCTGAGGCCGGCGTGAGTCGCCTCCCCTTGGTAGAAGAAACACAGTTCACTAATTTTGCCATCGGCACCACAGCCACACTTGAGCCGGACGGCGAAGGGATCGCCGCGTGTGGGTTGCTCATCGGCAATATGAGCGATACAGCCTACACCGTCGCCTATCTCGATAATATCGGCGCACACAGCATCGCTACGCGCAATGGCGATACGTTCACTGCCGATTTATACACCATCAATGACGATTGGAACGTCCAAGATGGCGCGGAGTTAATCGTCGTCGTCAACAGCGGCAATATCTTTTTCTTCGTAAACCGTACCTTTGTCGGCCAAACCCCCGCCGCTTTTAGCGGTCCAGGACAAGTTGGCAACGTTGCCATTAACTTTGAGCCGACTTCCTCACGATGCACATTTAATAATACCTGGGTATGGGCGCTGGATTAGCGCCCTACTCTTGTATCACAATCGTCTGCGCGATTTTATCGTGCCATGCTTGGCGATGCTTATCTGACAATGCCCAGAAGAACCCCAGGAGCAACGGCAACGTGCTGATAAACTTGCCCAGATACTCCCGCATGAAAACCGTCCCCCAACTAAACGGTTGACCATCCAAACGAATAACGCGAATACCCACCAGCTTTTTGCCGATGGTCGCACCGTTCAACTGCGTATACAAAAGGCCATAGTACAAAACACCAATAAAGAAACTGACGATTAACTGTTCCAGATTGTAGGAGATTAATGCCTCATCATATGTCCGCAAGGTAGCAAAATCTTGGGGCATAGGCGGCGCAGAGATCAACGCATAAAACTCTAAAAGCACGGTGTTAATCACACTCAACAACACACCGTCGATAATCAACGCCATAAAGCGCGACCCAAACGACGCATATTGCACATTACGCCTTATGGTGGGCTGCGGTTGCGGCGGAGGCGGTGTCGTTGTGGGTTCCTGTTGCATCAAGCGGTTTAACGCTTCTTCCGCTTGTGGGTTAAACGGATCAAGCTCAACCGCTTGTTCTAGGTAATACTGGCGGTCTTCATCGGTTGACGCAACTTCTGCTGCTAAAATATACAGTTCGACGGAAGGTTCTTCGTCAAGGGCTTCACGCACTAAACGTCGCGCTTTAACCAAGTCGAAGTTATCAATTGCTGCTTGAATATCGTAAGTTGTGGGCATTATGTCCTCATGCACAAGGTCAAAAGGCATAATATAGCAAAAAAGCACATCTTAGGCGATGTGCTTATCGTTGTTAACTTATTAATGATGCCTTATGCAGCAACAGTTTCTCGTTTAGCACTGCGGCGATCCATGAAGCCCTTACCCGTCGCTACGATGAGCAGGAACGCGCCACCGAACAGAATGAAGAAGGTCATATCTTCGCGTGCGCTGGCAAAAATGTCGAAGTCGCTATAATTGGCGAAGGAAATCCCCAACACAGCCAAGCCCGGCAGCACCAGCCAGCGGAACTTCTTAAAAGCGATCAATAGTGCCGAGACAATCACCATACCCAGCATAAACAGACCGTCACCGGTGGGGCCGCCACCTTCGACACTCGCACCATTCATAAATGAAATGGTTTCACCAAAAAGATCAATGATAGGTAAAAACAGGCCAACGACAATGAGCAAGAGACCAAACCCGGCTATACCTGCTGTTATCGTTTCTTGACGCGAAAACTTGAACATGACATTTCACCTCAACAGGAATTCATTTAGACGTTGATACCATCATAATTACGAAACGTGACAATATCGTGACATAAACGCCCCAAATTGAAGGGAAAATAATTTATTACCCCATACGAGGCGGGGTTACGCCATGCTGACCTTGATATTTGCCCTTTTTATCCGCGTAAGACACTTCACATTCTTCATCCGCTTCAAAGAACAAAACTTGTGCGATGCCTTCATTAGCGTAAATCTTCGCCGGGAGCGGTGTCGTATTGCTGATCTCCAGCGTGACATAGCCCTCCCATCCCGGCTCAAACGGGGTCACATTGGTGATGATCCCGCATCGTGCATAGGTTGATTTACCCACGCACAAGGTCAGCACACCCCGCGGAATGCGGAAATACTCCACACTCCGCGCCAAGGCAAACGAGTTCGGCGGGACGATACAAACATCCGTTTGAAGATCAACAAACGAGTCTTCCGCAAATGCTTTAGGATCCACAACGGCAGAATGCACGTTCGTAAACACCTTGAACTCATCCGCAACGCGCATATCATAGCCATAGGACGACACACCATAGCTGATGACATCACCCCGCGCTTGTTTTTCTACAAACGGCTCAATCATGCCATGTTCCAATGACATCTGGCGTATCCAATGGTCGGGTTTTAAGCCCATTGTTACAGCACCTTCGTGATCGTCAACATATCCGGGTGTGCCGCGTTGACCGCATTCAGGTTCGCACTTGCCCCCACCACAGCGACCAAGCCTTCCGCAGCCACTTGCTTGAGCGTCTCGCCAAATGCGCGGAAATCCGCCGCAGTGGTCGATAACACTTGTTCGCGTACCGCTTGGCGCGTTGCATCGCTGTAGTCCAGTAAATGACGCATCAGCGCGGAATAACCTTTAGCATCCGGCAGTTGATAACTGTCAATATCGCCTATCGTGCCGATAATGCTCTTGGTCAATTCCTCTTGCGGCAGATCCAAGTTCATCAGGAAGTCGGCGGTGCCGTCAAACACGTTGATCGTCTCTAGCAAGTTCGGGTCGCGGTAGGAGAAATAAGACAAGCTGCCGGAATGCAAATTAAAGCCCATCCCGCCGCCATATGCCCCACCCTGCACGCGGATGCTGTTCCAGAGGTAAGTTGTGTTCACAAACTTAGAAATCACATGGACTGAACCATGATGATTGTAGCCCAAGCGATAAAGGTTCGCACCTTTCGCCACATAATTCACCTGTGCCGGGATGCTCAAGCCTTCGTTGTTGGCGATCAGTTTCGGTGTCCACACTTGCAGCGGATACGTTTCATCCGGCAATGACGCGATGAAGTCGCGCAACTGCGGTTGCACCGTCACCCAATCATCGCTATCCAACGTCACATTGACCAGCAAATTCCCTTGATTGAAAATATGTTGGCGCATCGCGTCGAGTGTCGCCCGCACACTGTCCCAGTCAGTTTCGATGCGCTGTGCTAGGTCACGCAAGAAGAACAAATAGCTAATGCCGCCCGTCTGCTCACCGATCCAACCAGCCAGCGAGAGATGCGCCCCAAGCCGCTTATTGGCGAAGGCGTGCCCGGCTGGTGCCAACGCGGACTCGATCCCTGCCTTAGAGCTTAAAACGATCTGGCGGAAGCGGTCACGATCCAAAAAGCTGGCATCCGTCATCACATCGCGCATAATGGTCAAAAGATCACTGGTATATTCCACCGTCGCCTTACCGCGCAACGCCAAGCGCGTCACCGCGTCATCGCTCTTGTGCTTCTGGCTGACGATCAAACTGGGGCTGATGCCGCCCGTCTTGCGGCCTATGCGCTGCGTCAACGCGACGTAATCCTCTTGTGATGTCCCCATTTGCAAAAGCGCACGGTTAAAAATCGACAAATACGGCAGATATTCTTGCGGCAAAACGCGCAAATCAAACGTAAGATCAAGATACACAATGCCATTTGTCGGCAGATCATGATACAACGTGGGAATATCCGCAACACTGAGATGATCCGTCGGGATAGTGCGCGTCTCACGCTCCAAATCGTCTAAGGTCAATGTCGGCAGTTTGGCTAAATCCTCTGGCGCATCCGGCGTTTGCTGGATCTCGCGTAAGCGTTGGGTATCCGCGATGATCTGCTGCACGGCATCATCGCTCAAGTTAGCCTGTACATCTTGCAGACGTGATTTTTCCGATTCTTCGATCTGTTGGCCGAACGTATCATCCGGGTACATGATGATCATTGAGCGATGAGTATTATCCAGCAGGTAAGCGCGGATCAAATTCTCGAAGTACGGTTCACGCGCTTCAAGCTGCGCCTTGACGTTTTCCAGCGCGTCGGTAAACGCCAATGGCGCGACCGGATCACCGCCATATAGCCATGTGCTCATCGCACGGATAGCGATCAGCAAGCCACGCGGATACCCGCCCGTATTGAACTCGCGTAGTTGGAATTCAACGGTGTTCATGGAGGCTTCGACCTGACCTTTATCAATGCCATCATCGGCCAGCTTTTGCAGCGTCTCCAAGATCAACGGTTCGATCTTATCCGCGTCGGCTTCTGCAACGCCCTTTAACCCTGTGGAGAAGTTCATCTGCCGCATGGCCTCTTCAAAGCCATATCCGGCAGTATTTTCGCCCAGGCCGCTTTCCAGCAGCGCCTTTTTGAGCGGTGCAGCCTGCGTACCCAGCAAGATATGATCCAGAATGTCAAAGCCTAGCATCAGTTCGACGTTATCCGGTTCCGGCAATAACCAACTAACAGTGACCATATATTTTGGATCATCGCTATCACCGGAGTCATACGGTTGACGCGCCACACGCGGCGCATCGAACTTAGGCTGTAGGGCAATCTGTGCGTCAACATCAATCGCGTCGAATTCGCTTAGATATTCATCTAGGGCTTTCAAACGCCGTTCGGGGTCGTCATTACCGTAGAAGATAATCCGCGCATTGGATGGATGATAATAAGTATCATGAAAATTACGGAAGTTCTCATAGGTCAACGTCGGTATATCACGCGGATCACCGCCAGAATCATGGGCATAAGCGTTATCCGGGTAAAGCGCCGTCTGCGAGTAGGTATAGAGCATCTCATCAGCGGATGAATACGCCCCTTTCATCTCGTTGAAGACCACGCCTTTATACCGCAGCGTGTCGTCGGGGGCATCCAGTTCATAATGCCACCCTTCCTGCATCATGACCTCCGGGCTGATACGCGGGAAGAAGACCGCATCCAAGTACACATCAACCAGATTATAGAAGTCCTGTTCGTTCTGGCTAGCGACCGGGTACATAGTCTTATCCGGGAAGGTCATAGCGTTGACAAACGTCGCCAGCGACCCCTTGAGCAGTTCAACAAATGGTTCTTTAGTGGGGTATTTGCGCGACCCGTTCAGAACAGCATGTTCTAAGATGTGCGCAATCCCGCTAGAATCCGGCGGCGGCGTGGCAAATGAGACAGAAAACACCTTGTTTTCGTCATCGTTGAGGAACGAGAGCAGTTCCGCCCCTGTTTTAACGTGGCGATAAACGCGCACGGTACTATTCACTTCTGGAACGTCTTGTTCCCGTACTAATTCAAACCCATGCGTTACATCAGGCATCCAAACACCTTTCAAATTTTCTTAAATGCAGTCTCATCAGTATATGTTGATTTTCAGATCGTGTCTACATATGCTCCGGTGCAGACATGCCCATGAGCGTCAACACACGCTGGAAGACCACCCTGGCCGCTGCATAAAAGCGCAACCGTGCTTTAGCGGTTTCTTCGTCAACGCCTTCACCGAACACCCGCACACGGTCATACATCGGATGAAAAACGTTAGCAAGTTCCAGCGCATAATGGGCGATGCTATGTGGCGAGAGCTTCTGCGCGGCTAAATCCACCACTTCCAGCAGTTCTAAGCTCTTGCGGATGAAGTCAAGGGCTTCTTCGTCTAGCAGGCTTAAATCTGCGCCGTCGTCGTCAAACTTACGCGCTGTCGCTTCGCGGAAGATGCCCGCGCAGCGCACATGCGCATACTGGATGTAAAACACCGGGTTTTCGTTGCTCTGCTTGAGCGCAAGGTCAATGTCAAATGTCAATTGCGAGTCCGGGCTACGTTGCAGCAGGAAGTATTGCACCGCATCCGCCCCAACTTCATCAATCAAATCATCCAGCGTGACATAATTGCCCTTGCGCGTACTCATGCGAAATTCTTCGCCATCTTTGATTAAGCGCACCATCTGCATAATCACCACATGCAAATGATCGACGCGCTTACCCACAGCTTGCAGGCCACGCCGCACGACTGCCGCTTCCGTCAGATGATCCGCGCCGAGTACGTTCACCAGCAGGTCAAACCCACGATCAATTTTGTCGATGTGATACGCAATATCCGGCAAGGTGTAGGTCGGTTCACCGCTAGCCTTCTTGACAACGCGATCTTTGTTATCATCAAACGCCGTACTGCGGAACCACAGCGCCGGTTCTTTGTCCTTCAGGCGTTCTTTTTCGTCGTCATCGGCCTGCTCTGCAAAGGGCGACTCGTAGATATAGTCTTTTTCTTCAAGCGTCTTCAGCACGCCATCAACCGCACCGTTATCGTAAACCGTGTTCTCGTTGAAGAAAACGTCATGCTGGATGTTTACGCGATCAAGCGTGGCCTTGATCCACTCAAAGATGCGCTTCTCCGCATACTCCTTGAACGGTTGCCAATCTTCGTCTTTCCAGCTATCGCCGACTTCTTCCATCAAATCTTTAGCGTATGTCACCAGATAGTCGCCCTGATAGAAATCAGCATCATCTCCGCTAGGCAACGTAACATCTTCGCCCAAGACCTCCAGGTAACGCAGGCGCAAGCTCTCGCCGAGTTTACGCATCTGCGCCCCGGCGTTGTTAAAGTAGTATTCGCGTGTCACATCGTACCCGACAGCCTCCAGCACACGCGCAATCCCATCACCAAGGATTGCGCCGCGTGTCCGCCCGATGGTGATCGGCCCGGTGGGGTTGGCACTCAGGAATTCCACTTGCGCGGTTTTGCCTTTGCCAGTCTCTAAGTTGCCGAAGGTGTCGCCATTTGCAATGATGACGTTTACCTGATCGCGTATCCAGTTTTTGCTTAAGGTCAAATTGACAAAACCGGGGCCGGCGACTTCCACCGAAGCGATTAAATCCGACTTCGGCAGATGCTTGACGATGGCATCCGCGACAACGCGGGGGTTACTTTTGGCGGGCTTGGCTAAAGCCATCGCCGGGAACGCATAATCGCCCTGCTCTGGGTTTTTCGAGTTATCAATTTTAAGTGCTGGAATGTCAAAAGGCTGCAAGTCAGCCGCTGTTTGAGCCGCTTCGAGTGCTTGTGTAATCAAATGCGCAATCTGTATTGGCAGTGGGTTCATGGATTGTCCTTGTGTATGAATGGCCTTAAAAATGGAACCCCATTGTAGCACGGTGTTTTGAATTAGAGAGCATGTAATTCAATCACACCATCATCGCCAAAGGGAATAGAACGATCATCGCAGCGCCACCCGCTTTTGATCGCTTTTCCATCAGGGCAGCGCAGCAATTCAATAGCCGGGCGCACACCGATAAGCGGCGCATCCCCACGCTTAAACGCCCACACCCGCTGATAGTCTTCCTGCCATTCTTCAACGATGACATCGCGCAAATTGCGAGCTTGGAGCATCTGCACCAGCGTTTCATCCGAGACAGTCTTCCTCGGCATCCATGTGGTGTTGATGCGGTTCGTCGTCAGCAACAACCCACCGGGACGCAATACCCGCACCAGTTCATCCAGCACGATGTTCATGTTATTCATCGAAATTATGCGGCGGAAACCACCTGCTTTAGCGGGTGGAGGAAGC
>DAOTTT010000184.1:0-4568 GCA_034437635.1 Anaerolineae bacterium
ACAATGCGGCAGGCAATCTCGCCACGATTGGCAATTAAAATTTTGCGGATCATGAGCGGGTGTCCTCCATATCGGTGACTTCGTTTTCTTCGTGGTCTTCGTCCCGCGCCCACTTGGGCTTACGCTTACGGATGAACGCCATCATTCCCTCTTGGCCGGATGCGCCCTTGCGCAAATCATCAAGGAGTTGGGCGCGGTAAGCGGTCGTCGCTTTGAGATCGTCGTTCATCACGCGGAAGATCAACGCTTTACAGGCGGCGAGTGCGTCCGGGCTGCATAGACGGATGTCTTCTAGCACATGCTGCACATGCTCGTCGAGTGCGTCCGGCGCGACGACTTCATGCACAAGGCCATATGTGAGGGCATCTGCGCCTTCAAAGCGTGCGCCCGTCAGCATCAAACGGCGGGCGGTGGTCAACCCGATGCGGTCGATCACATAGGGCGAGATCAGCGCCGGGACGATGCCGAGCCGGACTTCCGGCAGACCGAATATAGCCTCTTGGCTGGCAATGGCAATATCAGAGACGCACACCAAGCCAAAGCCGCCGCCCATCGCCGCGCCTTCCACTTTAGCGATGACGACTTGCGGCGCTGTGTTGACCGCTTGTAGCATTAAGTCGAAGTTTTCTGTGCGATGATTTTCGTCAGCGTTGGGGTTGGCGTAAGCATCTTGCATCTCTTTGAGGTCGCCCCCGGCGCAGAAGGTGCTCCCCGCACCTTGGATGACAATGGCACGAATGCTGCGATCATCCCGCACTTGGGCGAACGCTTCGCGGATTTCCGCGACCATTTGCTGGCTCATGGCGTTGCGCACATCCGGGCGGTTAAGCGTCAGGGTCGCAAAGGGTTTGTCTATGGTAAAAAGTATAGTTTTAAACATCAAACAACCTTTTGTTGATATGTACTACTCGATATATAAGGTGCTGCGTGCAGCGACGACGAAAGTCTGCTTGCCGGCGGTGATTGAGTAATTATCGCCTTCGTCGGGGTCGACTTGATCCGGGAAGATGCGCAGCGCTAAGCCGCCGTCAAATTCAACGGTGAGATCCAAGGCCGGTTGGGTCATTTTGACTGCGGTCACGGTGCGGCCCTTAAGTTGCATCAAACCCTGTGTTAATCGGCCTTCTGGCGTGCTGTCGTCCATCCAAGAGCATAACACGTCTTCAGGGCTATCCAAGCGCCAGGGGCATTCTTCCAGATACAGCACGGTTTCGCCTTGATACAAACGCTCATCGACATCGACTTGAAACGTATGTAAGGACATCACATGCTCGCGTTCGATCTTCTCGCCAAAGTGTAAATTAGCCAGCGACCCTACGCCGCTAACCTGCACACTCCAGCAGGGTAAGCCCGGCCATTTGGCAATGATAGCGTTTAAAGCGTTGAGGGCATCGTCAGTCATGCATCTTTCCATTCCATATAGAGCAGCGCCCCGGCTAAGGATTTGCCCAAGCCATCAATGCGCAGCGACCGTGTGCCGCCGCCGTCCAGGGCGTTATAGCATACAAAATTTAAGGCTTCGATGTTGTCCAGTTCATAGCGTACCACATCCCCGCTGACGAGATCACCGAGATAGGTTTTGACGCGCTCGGCGGTCAGGTGTGCTTTGATCTGCTGGTAAGCGTCGGTGTTGCGGGCGATGACGCTAATATTGGCGATGTCGCCTTTATCACCGGAGCGCCCGAAAGCTAGGTCATATAGTCGCATAAGCTCCCCTTACATTAAACGATATAATTTGTCGTCCACATAACATATTTTAAGGAACGATAATCTAATAACACGAGCATTTGATATACCCGCTTGCAGAACCAAATGTTCAAGTTATTCGGTACTCAATCCTAAGCGACGCACCGCTTAAGGCTGCAAAACCCATCAACAGGCTGGTGATGACCAGCGCGGCGATGGTAAGCCGATGCCCCCATGTGAGCGATAAATCATTGAGTTTTGATGAGTCGCCGCTGACAAACGGGTCATGGCGTGGGTCAATCAAAAAGACGGTCATCAAACCTCCAGATAACCGATGTGATGCTCAACATGATCGCGGCTGATAAGCGTCGGCCATAGGCCAAGCACGATGCGCGGGCGGGCGCTAATTGTCGGGCCGGAGATGCTCATCCCGGCGGGGCCGCTTAAGCCGTTGGTCATCAAGCGGCGCACAGCCGTTTTGAGCGTGTCTTCATCACCGGCGGCAAATGTGACACGCAGCATAATTTCCATAGGGTCTTCTGGCAGGGGGGATACATCCCCGTAAAGGCTGTTTAAGCCCATGTAATCATAGCGTACACGCTGGATGGGCAATCCCTCCCAGGCGGCGGCGATCATCTGCTTAAGTTGATCGGCCTTGTGGTATACACGCGGCCAACCCACTGTAAAGATCAGTTCGCGCATGTAACCTTCCACACGGCCTAAATTGAGCTTGAGCTTTTCCGGGCGGGGTTTGCCGCTGACGTTGGTCACACGCACATGATCCGGTGCGGTTTGCTCAAGGTGTAGTGTCGTCATATCAACGATGACATCCGGCGTGATGTAGTTGCCGGGGTCGTGGACTTCGTAGAGCAACTGCTCCTTGACGGTATCCGTACTGACGATACCCGGCATCCCCGGCGTTTTGGTGATGATAAAGCTGCCATCAGCTTCTACATGGGCGATGGGATAGCCGAGATGATGCAAGTCTTTCGCGTTGATCTGGTCGATCACGGCAAGGCTGTTACCGCCGACCACTTGCCCGGTACATTCCAGCAAGTGACCGCAGCAGATACCCGCTGCGAGCTTGTCCCAGTCTGTCCAATCCCATCCATAATGGGCGATCAACGGGGCGAGATACAAGCAGGGGTCGGCTACGCGCCCGGTGATAACGATGTCTGCGCCGTTTTGCAGGGCTTCCACGATGGGTGCTGCGCCGAGATAGACATTTGCATTGGCCCAGCGGCTTTCTGGCTCAAATGGGGTTTGGGTGTCGATGTTGGTCAGGCTTTCGCCCCCGGCGATGAGTTCTTGTAAGCGTGGGAGGGCATCATCGCCGGTGATTGCGGCGATTTTTAGCCCGGTGAGGCCGAGTTTTTCCGCTGTGGCCTTGACCATCTCCGCCGCGCCGAGCGGATTGAGGCCGCCGCCGTTGGTAATCAGCGGGATTTTTTTGGCAAAGGCTTGAGGTAAAATTTTCGACGCGATGATGTTGAGGTCGAAGGTGTACCCGCGTGAAGGGTCTTTGAGGCGGTCTTTTTGCAGGATGGCTAAGGTAAGCTCCGCTAACGCCTCAAAGCAGATGACATCCACATGGTCACCTTCGATCATCGGCAGGGCGCGGGTGACATCATCCCCATAAAAGCCCTGTGCAGAACCGATACGATAGGTCATTTAAAGAATCCTTTATTTTTTAAAAACGGAAAACTCCGCAACAGTTTTATAGCCGAATTGATTATAAAATTGAACCGCCTCGCGTGATGGCACCAATAACACATGATTACAATCAGTCACGTAGGCTTCTTCGTGGATGCGGTTAAGCAAGGCTGAAGCCACCCCCTGATTACGGTAATCGGGCAAGGTGTACATCTCGCCAATGTAGGCGGTGCCGGGCATCACCGCGTTGACCAATTGCGCCCAACCTATCGCTTTATCGTCCATTGTCGCATAAAAACGGCGGATCATCGGGTCGCCAATGCCCTCTATAGGCATGGTGCGTTGGCTATCTTTGAGCGACTCGTTGGTCCAGTTGACATCATCGGCATCCAGGGCTTCTTCAACGGTGAGCGTCGTCTCTAAGGGCGCGGGTAGTTCAATGCGTTGTAAGGGCGCGGTGTATTGATAACGATAGCCGTCTGTCTCGTAAATATCCCGCATGGCTTGCGCTGTGCCGATATCGTGGAACACATTGACGATGTGGCGGGCGCTACTATCCGTGACTTTGCGAAATATACTAATGGGCGAGTCGATGATGGTGTATGCGACCTCAACATCTTCTGTGGGGTAGAGCGAGTCGCGGTAATCGACGATATGAACCCCCTCTGTCGCGTTGTGTTTGCTTTTGTAGGTCGTGTTAAACAGATGGCTGAGTGAGACGATAAAGTTTAAAGCGTTTGCTTTCTGATCCTGGTTCATGATTTCACTTTTTGCTCGGAAAGAGTTGCGGCAAAGCCTGAATCAACGCTTTAGACCATGCCGTATAATTGTGCCCTGCATTGTACTCCAAAAGCGTTGCATCCCAACCCTTGTCTTGGAGTATTTGCGCCATAAATTGAACGGGTTGATGCAAAAATTCCATACGGCCTACGTCGAGCCACACTTTGAACGGGGGCGGTGTTGCCATGTGGTCAATGAGTGTGTAGATCAACGGTTGGGTGAGTCCGCCGTCAAAGCTGATAAACGCGCCGGATTGGGCGATGACCTTATGGAAGATGTGTGGTAAGCGGATGGCAGTATAAAGCGCCTGTAAGCCACCCATCGACGCGCCGATAACGCCATATGCGCCGGGTTGCGCGTCGATGTCGATCAGGTTGAGCCGCGCCTGCGCCATCGGCAAAACATAGCGCGTGATGACACGTAATATCGCCTCACCATGATTGTATTCG
>DAOTTT010000185.1:0-11425 GCA_034437635.1 Anaerolineae bacterium
GGGTTGGGCGTAGCTATAGGTGACGTTGGGGTCACTCACGGTCTGCGCGGCGCTGCCGTCGCCGAAGTTCCAGACGTAGGAGTAGGTGCCCGTACCGCCGGAAGCGTTAGCAGCGAAGCCCACGTCGAGTGCGGTGGGGCTGCTCTGGTTGACAGCAAAGCTGGCATTGATAGGTGTCAATTCTTCTACAGTGATGGTCTTGGCGCTGGTTTTCTCATTGCCATCACTGTCTGTCACCGTAACGACAACTGTGTATGTGCCGCCATCGCCATACGTAACCGATGTCGTTGAAGATGTTTGGTCGTTCATGTTAGTAGAATTTCCAAAGTCCCAGTCATAGTCAACATAAGAACCGGCACCACCAGTAACTTGGGCATCAAGGTCAACAGTCAGTGGTGTGGCTGGATCACTGGTGTGGTTGATCTCAATCTCTATGGGGTCACCAACACGGATTTGCTGTGTTGCTGTTGAAGAGCCACCGTCACCTTCGACAGTCAAAATTACATTGTAAGTTCCCACATTGGTAAATACGTGTTGCGGGTTTTGCCGATTGCTCGTCGATCCATCGCCAAAGTTCCATGTATATGAATTTGCTTGTCCGCCTGTTGATGCATCTGTAAAGTTTACGGTCAATGGGGCAGGACCTTCAACACGATCTGGGACGAAGGCTGCTACAGGAGGATTAGCGCTTTGAACGGTAATTTGTCTCGTAACGGTCGATGAACCACCAGGGCCTGTAACTGACAATTGCACTGTATACGTGCCAGGGCTGTTATAAGTGTGGCTTGGATTCATCTGGTTGCTGCTTGTGTTATCGCCGAACACCCAACTGTAGGTATCAATATGACCACTGGATAAGTTATTAAAATCGACATCCAAAGGTGCTTGTCCAGTAGTTACACTTTGGCTAAATGCTGCAATTGGGCGTGGAATAACAGGTGTGTTTGTAGGGATTGGCGTTGGGGCAGCGTTTTGCACACGAATGTTGTTGACGACGACTGTTCCGCCATCTGTGCCATCTCGCAGGAATATGCGCAGTCTCAACTGATATCTGCTGTCAGATAACACTGTCGTGTTCCATATACCCAGCAAACCATTAAATACCGGGGATTGAACGGCACCTGTTACAGGGAACCATAAATTACCGGGGTTTGGATCAGGCCCATATTCAAGTTGGTATTGTAGAAAGTTGGGATGTGTAGCCGAACCAATGACTTGGACGCTCCCAGAAACCACATTGCCTGGTATAGGCGAAAGTATGAACACACTTACAGGCAAGGGAGTGGCTGATGGATTGACACTCACGGGCGGAATAATTGCTGTAGGTCGTGTGAATACAGATGTTGCAGTGCTAAAAGGTCTAATCGTCGGTATGGGCAGAGACGTAGATGTTGCGACGTTAGATTGAGAGATTGGTGTGCGTGTAGATATTGGCGTTGACTCTTGTGATACTGATGTTGGTACATTTGTCACGTCAAGTGCTTCTTCGTCGCTATCAGGCGAACTACCTAAACTACAGGCAGAAAGCACCACGCTAAATGCAATCAGCATGGATAGCCAACGATAAAGGTGATTTCTCATAAATATTGTCCTATCTGTTGTTTCAAGTGACTTTCAGTATACCGTATCATAAAAGAGGAAACTTGACGGAAAGTATACACTAATTCCCGATTTGGGGTGCAATACCATGCCTTGACGCAACACGGTGATAGCGATATACTTCTGGTTATTAGCCCCATTCGTCTAGCGGCCTAGGACGCGGCCCTCTCAAGGCTGAAACACGGGTTCGAGTCCCGTATGGGGCAAAAGCGATATGATAATCTCATGTCGCTTTTTATTTTGAGTAAAAGCCTCCAAGTATTTAGTCAGTGATAAGTGTTCTTATCATGAGTAATTTTTACATTAGGTCAACCCATTTAGACAAGTGAGCAAGATGCAAGTCACTGATAGGATTTTCTATTCTAAGTCTTCTTTGAGCCATATCAAGATAGTGCATGGCATCTGATTTACTGCCTAAGCCGATATAGCACGCGCAGAGATTACTTGCTAAACGGGCTTCTAGATCAGGGTGGCTCATCATGTTTACAGCGATTAGTTCATTCGCCAAATGATAGTGTTGTATAGCTTGATCATAACTGCCTTCTAGATATTTTGATTGTCCGTAAAGCATGTGAGCGCGAATGCGTGTACTCACGAATTTACTTTGACACAACTTGTTCATGAGATGTATCGACTGTACCTTTTCTTCATTAATAACAAGTGCTTGCGCTTTTGCCAAATCTACTTTATCCATCGACCGACCAGGCAATCTTGTATCTTTAAGTATTTGAACGTAATCCTGCACTGTAGTGGTATCATCAAGGTCTAACGCGATCTGCATACGTTCGATAATAAACAAAAACCTTTCATCAACAGATGCAGGCGTAGATTTTAAGTTTTTTTCTATCAGTTCAATGGATTTCAAGTATTCTTTATTTTTCCTATACAGCATTGATCGAAACTGAACAATTGAAGCATTCAACAAGAAATCATCACACTCAGAAGCGGTGATGTTTTCCAATATGTAATGAACAGCATCTACTTTGCCTTGAATAACTAAAGGCATGAGATAAAGTATGTCTATATAAGGAAAGATAGCATAGCGTAAGGCAGTGTCGTAAGCTGTTTGCACTAACTGTGATACGGTTTCTAAACTTGTATCAACACTAGCTACAATAAGCCATCGCACCCAAGTTTTTGTAATATCATTGTCATAATCTTCAATCGACACAGCGTCATATTTCAGCAATACATCTAAGATATGTGCAAAAACGTTGTGAAATAATGTTAAATCTCTCTTCTGTACGATCCTGCGAAATAACCACGTTAAATCGGGTGTTTCCCAATGGGAAGGCCAATCCACAGCACATACAACTGAATTTTGTTTATCATCAAACTGAAGATATTTATCGACCAGCATATTTTCTATCATGTTTTCATTCGCTAACTCTGGCAAATGATGAATAAGATCCATCAAACCAACATGCTGGCTATGTGTAGCAATCCAAAATAGTGTGCGCTTATCAGATGAAAGGGGTTGATAATGACCATTTATGTTTTCAGCAAGCAGGCGTATATGATATGGCGAGAATTTGGCCTTTTGCACTAATCGGAGCATGTAATTTCTATGATATGACTCTTTTAAATGGAGCGAAAGCAATTGCAAAGCATCGTCTTTATCTAAATTATCTAAACGGATAACATAGTCGAAATGAACGAGCGAAGATCTATCATAGATAGGGTCTTCCCCTATCACAATTAGTATCGCGTTTTTATATCTATTTAAAACTGTTTTAGTTTTATTAAAATCGAAGTTATCTATAACAATACATGAATGATAAGCAATTGGCGTTTCTATCCCTTTATATTCTTTGTCAGCTATCCAATAAATAACCTCTGGTAAATTTTCGCTTGTATCTACCCATTCCCTCAAGGTATTACCGACATAGGATGTTTTACCAATCTTCTTAACACCCACTATTGCTATTTTGATGTGAGCGTTATTTTCTAATTTCTGCAAAAGTTGATTGGTTTCTGTATCTCTACCTATCAATGTAATTGGCATATATGGCAAGTTATGTTTTAAATGTAACTTTCGTTTGTTTGTAGTAACCTGATGATCCAAGCGTATCAACTCTTTTTGGATGTGCTTTATCCCTTGCTGAAGATAACGCCGTCCTGTGCGTTCGGAGATGCCAGCAATCGCGTACAATTCCGTCAGCGATAGATCAATGTGCGCATCAACATAAGCATAATAAACTAGACTCATACCGTACAATAATGTAGTCGGTTGAGCAAAATCTTGATTGAGGTATTGCTTTAGGTTCGTTAAATTTACCGAAGAGGATAAATTTGACAGATTGTGAGCTTTACGTACCTGGTTGTACGCGCTAAGCGTGACAGAGTAGATCATTTCGTCTACAGCAAAATCACGTATATTTTCTGTACTAATGCGATGTCTTGGGTCAGACAGATAATTATCGACCCAAAGAAAAGACTCAAGGACAGGTGTTTCTTTTCTTTTACCACTGCCCTTTAGATTGCTCAGCGCATCCGATACTTCTTTTAAAGATAAAACAGCTACCATTTATGATCTGGAAATGTATCTACACCGGCATGAATACCTATACGTTTATACATTTGGAAGCCTGTAAATGGATGTCCAAGTATGCCATCATGAATAGCCCACGATCTCAGACGGATGCTATTCCAAGCGTCAGGTTGGCGAAACGGTGTGCTACCATCAAGCTTTTTATTTAATTCTCCGCCTGGGCGGAACTTTTCATCAATGCTGACCATCTCATTGTGACCACGCAGGTAGTTAAAACCGTATCGCTCAAATATGATAGCATTATGATATGAAAGCGGCTCAATAAAAAATATATTATGCCCCATTTGTTTTATGAATTGCTCGAATACCGGCACCGAATTCCTGAAGGCACGAAGACCTTTACGAATTTGCCCGGGCGATAAGCCAGCATTCATTGCTTCTACTTCTGCGGGGATATTGCGGCCTGTGGTGCCAAAATGCGTGGGATTGCCATGTAAGTCAACGTCAACATTATACCGTTGCGCATCTGGATCATTCACGACCACAAGCAAAACAATTAATTGACTGTTAAACGCATCTGCCAGGTTGATATAAAACATGGGGTCAATGTCTGTTATGCGCCGTTTAACAATAAGTTCCATTGCGCGAGTACCATCAGGACAACGGAAATGAATAATAGGCTGACTTTCTTCGACTGGTGCATATTCTTCACCATTAGACTCCACACCGTAGTGTTCAAATAACCAATTTGGTATGAGCGCCTTATAAATTTCGTGCTTATCAGCATCATCTAAGCTGTTAATTTCTCGAATAGAATTCGGCCAATCCATGTGATGATTACCTATTTTTTAGTGCGCGTTGAATATCACGTTGAACGTCACGTTTAGCAATTGTTTGTCGCTTATCATAAAGTTTTTTGCCTTTCGCGAGGCCAATCTCCACCTTAGCAAGCCCACGCTCTAGGTAAAGTTGTATCGGCACGACTGTATATCCTTTTCCCTGCAACTGGGAAATGATTTTGCTAATCTCTCTTTTGTGCAAAAGCAACTTGCGCGGACGCACAGGATCAGAATGCCCGAAGATACTCGCCTGTTCATAGGGTGAGATATGAACGCCTAACAGCCACAGTTCTCCATCACGATCTTGCACAAAGCCTTCGCGCAGATTCACACGGTTATCGCGAATTGATTTTATCTCAGACCCCATCAATACAATACCAGCATCATAGATGTCATCAATGTGATAATCGTGAAATGCTTTTTTATTTTTCGCTACGATCTTTCTACCCATAGGATATTTTCCCCTTACTCGCTATCATTCAAAGTGAGCATATTATCGAGATAACGAATCGCTTCCTCTAGTTCAACATCACGTCCATTTTCGTCCGGGATCATTGCAATATTAGGCTCCAGCCCTACCCCATCTAAACGATTACGCGCAGGGGTCAACCACTCTGCGGAGGTAATGTGTATTGATGATTGATCAGATAGTTGATAAATCTGTTGGATAGTACCTTTACCAAATGTTGTCTGCCCTATCAAAATAGCTCGCTCACGATCTTGCAATGCTCCGGCTAGCAATTCTGATGCACTTGCTGTACCTTGATTGACCAAAACAGCCATTGGCATATCCAGCAATACACCACCATCTGACGCTGTAAATGTGATTTCATTATCTTGTGTGATCTGGTACAAAACGCTGCCACCATCCAGGAAAACACCAGCAACATCAACAGCTTCTTGTAATAGGCCCCCAAAGTTATCACGTAAATCAAGTATCACGCCATCTATACTATTCGACTCTAAATCCTCGACCGCTTCTAGGATTTCATCCGGAGTACGACTCGTAAAGCGCAGTATTTGTATATAACCTAAGCGGTTATCTTGTTCCAAAACACGCCACTGCACAGAAGGCACATTGATAACGTCAAACAGAATAAATAGCGCAATCTCTTCCCCATTCGCCTTTAGCAAGGTAACCTCAACACCGTTATCCTCTTTTACTTCACCACGCAGCATCTGATCAACAACGTCAGGATGTGTTGTCAGATCCAGGGCTTCGCCGTTAACAGCGATGAGCACATCGCCATCTTCAATGCCGGCAGCTCGTGCAGGACTTTCTTCAAACGGGAACAATATGAATTCACCAGCAGCATTACGCTGGAGTGTAACCCCAATGCCACCATAGGTACCGGCCAACACATCCGATTCAGATTGTGCTACAGGTGGTTCAATGAAGAAAGTGTTTCTATCGCCTAATGCCCCTAACATGCCGCGAATTGCTGCATATTGACGCATAGTATAATCAGGTTGGTGACGCAGATAATGTGCATCGAGCAGATCTTGCACTTCGTCTAGCAAAGGATACCCTGCCTCGTCCGATGATGAGGTTGATGCAGCAAAGACTGAAGGCATATCCATCATGTCTCTGACAAAAAAACCAGCGCAAAAAACCAGTGCAAGACCGATACCTGCGAGTGCGCCATATAAAATAGACCGCCCAACTGCCATATTTCTATGCTCTATCATAAGCCTTACCGCGTATAATATGTACACAACTTAAGTATCTATATTCTATCATTGCTGTAGTAAACGGGATAGAGAGTATCATTGTGACTAATCAACAGCCTGCACCACTTATTCTTGTAGCTGATGACCAAAAGCCAACAGCTATTATGTTGGAGCGTGTTTTTTCCTTTGAAGGCTATCGTGTCGAATGCGTATTTGATGGTATCGCCGCTGTAGAGGCCGCTAAACGCTTACAACCAGATCTTATGCTTCTCGACATCAACATGCCTGGTTTAGATGGCTTCGAAGTATTAGAAAAATTGAGAGACGATCCCAAAACGGAAAATATTCCGATGATTCTCATAACGGCTATGGGCGATTCATCTCATGTTGTACAGGGTTTGAACCTTGGTGCAGACGATTATCTTAAAAAGCCATTTCATCCACAGGAGCTTCTTGCTCGTGCGGAGAGCAAGATGAAATCACGACAGCTTGAAGAGAAATTACAACAACGCACACTTGAGCTAGAAACATTACTGCGTGTCAGCGATGCGTTGAATAGCTATTTAGATTTTGATCAACTACTAGAAGTGATATTATACTTTGCCTTAGATCTAGGGCAATGCGAGGCAACGGCAGTCTGTTATATGGACGATAACGGCAGTATCATCGCCCGGCGACACTATACTATAGAGTATGGCATCAGCGAAGATTTTAATGTTGACCAAGAACTTTGGGCCGCATTCTTGAATGCCCCGCATCAGAGAGAAATCTGTCTTCTTAGTAAATACCCTTATGGTATATCTATTCCCATACAGACGAATAACGCGCTTAAGGGCGTGCTAATGGCCGGCAATCCGTCCCCTTTTTCCCATTTTTCTTCCAACCTATTGCTCGGTTTAGCTTCACAAGCATCTCTAGCGTTTCAAAACGCAGAATTGTATAACATCAAGGCAAAGTATGCCGATCAGTTGGAGCAAGAGGTCAGAGCACGCACTCGTGAGCTTGAATCTGCACAGGGTATGCTTGTTCGAGCAGAAAAATTGGCTTCCATTGGCCGTTTAGCCGCAGCCATTGCTCACGAGGTTAATAATCCACTATTTCCCATCCGCTTAGATCTCGAAGGCATTATAGAGGATATTAAAAGCGATATACCCATACAAACCCGAGATATTGAGCATATTCTGAGTAATGTTGACCGTATTAAAAACACAGTAGATCGTCTACTTGGTTTTACGGGGAACAAACAAGCAGATAGCGCTCGTTTTGAGCAGCTCGACATTAACACGGTCATCGAGGATATCGTTCAACTTAATCACAAACTTTTGCAACGCGCAAGAGTCGATATTGAACTTAATCTCTCGCCACTGCCTTACATTTTCGGTAATCGTTATCAACTAGAATATGTATTTATGAATCTAACGCTCAATGCGATTGATGCGATGCCCCAAGGCGGCAAACTGGCATTCATTACGAAACAACAAGGTGGTCATGTCATCGTTAAAGCTCAAGATAATGGTGAAGGCATACCAGAAGACATTATAGATACAATTTTTGAACCATTTATATCTACCAAAGAAGATGGCAATGGTTTGGGGTTGTATATTAGCTATGACATTATGCAAAAACATCATGGCGACATCTTTGTCAACAGCAAAGTAAATGAGGGAACGCAGTTTACGCTTAAACTTGCGATCCCTCAAATTGAGTCCAACTAATTAACTAAGTTCCATGTGCCGCGGAATTCACGGTTATCTATTGAACCGTCAGCATAATCTTGTAGATTATCCGTACTCACACCTAACGTGTTGATCACGTCAGACGTATCACAGTTGACAATGCGAACGGCAACTGCATCTGTTGTAACAGAAGAGACATTGCCGGCAAAGACATCAAAGGCCTGTGATACAACTTCCGAGAAACCAACGTCCGGCACACTGCATAATGCTGCAATCTGTGTTTCACCTAAATTCGTGGATTCGGTGATTAGTCCGTCTTCTGCAAAGACAAAAGCACCAAAAGCATCTTCCAACGAGTCCGCAGATTGTGCTAAAACGTTACCTAAAGTCGGTTGTGGGGTATTTTCTTGCGCAGCGCGTGTGGGTTGTTGTTCATTGTCATCATCCCCACCCTGTCCAGATAACAAGATCAAGGCACCAATGACGATCAATGCGACGACAACTGCTGCAATAATCAAGCGTCGGAATATAGGGTTAGTTGATTGCTCTTGGTCTGCTTCGTCAGTAGCAAACTCGTCATCTAAGTTAAGGTCATTATCGAATGTATCGTCACTCACAGGTGATGAACTGTCTCGCAATGTATCTAGGCCGGGGTAGTTTTTGTCAATTGTCGCGATCTTTTCAATTATCACTGTGGCTTCTTTTTCATCTTCTAAAGCATGTGCATACACCCACAACACATCAGGGTCATTGGGGTGTTGTGCAACAACTTCGGATAAGATTTCTCGCGCCTTGTCATGTTGATCTTGTTCGATCAACTCATATGCTTGCGTTAATTGCTTGTCATAAGCATTGACCATGCCCGTCTCCTAGCGTAACCATGATATGATGCAGTTTACATCCAGACAGACATCTACGCAAATAAAAAAGCCATCTTGTACAGATGGCTTTTGCCCTGGAGAGGATTTGAACCTCCACCCCGTAAAGGACACGGCCCTCAACCGTGCGCGTCTACCGATTCCGCCACCAGGGCTGGATGTAAGACACATTATACTGATCCATATCTGAGTGTCAATCCTTTTACGCCTGTTTAATTTTATATACAATATTGCTGCATCGTTTTTATCGAAGGAAACTATTATGCGAATCGCGGTAGATGCCCTTGGCACCGACCAACACCCAGCGCCAGATGTCTCTGGTGCATTATTGGCCGCAGAAGAATATTCCAATGACCATATCATTTTAGTTGGCCCGGAAAAACAAATAAAAGACGAGATTTCAAAGCGTGGTCGCCAACCATCTAACGTAGATATAGTAGATGCGACACAACGCATTACGATGGATGATCGCCCAAGTGCGGTCGGACGAGAAAAGCCTAATTCGTCGATGCATGTTGGTATGCAGCTTGTGCGAGACAATCAAGCAGATGCGTTTGTCACTGCCGGCAATACAGGCGCAGCCCATGCGATTGCTATGCTTTTCACGCTGAAGCGCATCCGTGGTGTTAAACGCCCTGCCCTCAGCCTCATCTTTCCGATTTATGATCGCCCCGTTATCTTCCTAGATGTTGGTGCGAATGCGGACTCTAAAGCAGAATGGATGGCACAGTATGCGATCATGGGAAACATCTATGCACAAAATGCTCTTGGTTTGGATAAGCCCCGTGTGGGTTTAATCTCCAATGGTGAGGAAGAAGGCAAAGGTACACAAGTCATTCGCGATGCTGCCACGCTTATAGAAGAACTGTCGCTCAATTTTATCGGCAACATTGAACCACGTGACATGCATAATAGCGTGGCTGATGTTGTCATAACCGATGGGTTTACCGGCAATATTATGCTTAAGACTTTCGAGTCTTCAACGCGATACATTACAAATATGATCCGTTCCGAGCTACGTAATGGTATTTTATCCACATTAGGGGCTATGTTATCCATTAACGCATTTAATCGTGTGCGCAAACGTGTTGATCCAGGTGAGATCGGCGGTGCCCCCCTTTTAGGCATTCAAGGCGTGGTCATCATTGCGCATGGCAGTTCAGATGCAAGAGCGATCAAAAATGCAATTAACCAAGCACGACAGGCAGTTAATGGCCGCATCGTTGAAGCCATCACACATCAGATAGCCGCGATGTCACAATCCTGATGAAATTCAGCAATCAGTCATTAGAGATCTATCGTCTTATTGATTATGGGCAACATCGAGAGGTTATTCAGCAGATTGCTCACATTGAGCAATCTGCAACTGTCTCTTCCCAAGCTATCAGATATCTAAAATACAAAAAAGCTTTAGCTGAAGATCAATATCAATCATGCATTCAACAAACCAGCGATGCGACCCTACCAGAATTTATGGAAATTCTAGCAGACGCACATTTACAGCGTTTTTCCCATGCGCCCATTGGTCATGCACAACGAGCAGACATTAACGAGGCTTTACGTATTTATCAACAATTACTTTCATCTTTCCCAGAATATGAAAATGCAGCCTGGATACAATATCAAATAGGCAATGCGTTCTTAGCCATTAACGATATACACAATGCCATTCAAAACTTTAGAGCTAGCTTGCATCGTCCTAGTCGTCTCAACACTATTAAAGCCATGTGTTACGAACGCTTAGCGCACATTGCTTTTTACGAAGAGCGAAACTTCAAGCAAGCGCTAAATTTATTAAATTTAGCAGTTGCAGTTTATCCACAGGATAGAGCTACAATATGGCTTGTGCAAACCCAACTCCTCCTAAGTCGCGTTTATCTTACGCTAAGTATGATTGACGAAGCATATTCAGCGACGATAGCTGCCATAAAAGCAGCAGAGAATGTATCGCCTAAAGACCATGTACTCATCAATCATACGTTTTTCGCTGCTGGCGAATTATTATCTAAGATACCCAAATACTACGATGAGGCCGCAAACCTACTGGTCAAATACACAAAAAGTCGCCCGGAAGCTACTGGTATGGATGTGTCTTGGTCGAGAGCTAACGAAATTATCGGCGATATCGCCTTTAAAAAAAGACGTTATGCACAAGCAGTGAGTCATTATAATATTGCACTTCACCATAATCCTTATCACCCTTGGCAAACGTCCATATATTATCGAATTGCAACCTGTTATTATCACATTGGCGAATATCAAAACGTCATC
>DAOTTT010000186.1:0-1771 GCA_034437635.1 Anaerolineae bacterium
AGCCAAAATCACTTTCGCCACGTAGAGCGTTGACAAAATCGACCATGCGCTTGTCGTCTGGCACAATAGCCAGGCAGTGCTGGCGGTCAATAGGGACTTCTTTCCACATCCGCAATCCTCGTGCTACCAATTGTCGCAGGTAAGGCTCAGAACGGAATGATGTCAGCAGCAACAGAACCGAAATGGGCTTGTGATCGTAGCCAATGTAAGCCATCGAAACCGTAATGAGAATGTCATGTGCTCCCTCTTTGAAGCGCCGCAGGCTTTTATGCGCGGCGGGCCCGTCATCCGATACCGCGATCAATGTTTTCATGTGCGGATAGTTTTTCTTGATATACTTTCCGATTTTGCGCGCGTGTGATTGACCATTGGCGGCGACAAGGCCACAAATCCGCTGATCAACCTTCTGCTTTTGATCTTCTAGACGTACAATAAACTCATCGATCAATGGCTGATAAATGTCTGGTGTTTGGAGCAGCTCGCCTAGCTTTTCTTCGGTTTGCTTAATGCTATGCTGCGTATCGCCGTTGAGCTGTCTTAACGTATACTGACCATCTACCAAGCGGAAATCAAATCGTCGCAAATACCCGTCACGCACACCGTCTCGATATGTTGCGCTTACATCCGCGTTTAGCTGGCGATAGCCATACGCATCAGGATCAGCATACGTTGCGAACAACAAGGGCTTGTTGTCGGCTCGATAGGGTGTGCCTGACATTACAAAAGTGGCTGCCGCCGCGTCCCCCACGTCTTCGGCCCACTTTGCAGTAAGTGTAAAATCATCGTTGATTTGATCGGCCCCTAAACGATCCGCCTCATCAAAGATCACCAACGTGCGCGCCTGGGAGATTTGTTTGATATGCAACCGGGGCTCGGCGACTAAGCTTTGATAGGTGGTAATATAACCATCTGCTCCGGGCCATAAAAGCGGCGGATCATTGTTGCGGTGCAAGAGCTGTTGCATTGTAGGATTCCAGGGCAAAAGGTTTCTCACCCCGGCCCAGTCAAGCTCAAATTGGGCCGCCAAGTTTAAGCGTGGCACAAAGACCACGACTTGATCGATGTAGCCCTCTTTCATTAGCCGATCTGCCGCCGCACTCGCCGCCAGTGTCTTTCCGCTGCCCGCGTGAACGTTGGCAATAAGGTGTTTTTCTCCACGCTTTGCCTTGCGCAATGCCGTGTCAATAAATCGTTCCTGGAAGGCTCGCAAGGTAATGATCGAAGTGCTCGTTAACTGCATCTTAGCTCCTTTTGCTAAATTGCACGCCGGGCAAAGAGCTTGCCCGTTTGACAGTTCCGTTTTTCCACCATCTGAGTAAGGCACTATATGATCTGCGTGCCAGCCAGGACCTAACGGCTTTCCGCATATTTCGCATTTGCCATGAGACGCCCGGTATAGCGCCGACCGTTCGCTGCGATTAAATGCTCTGCGAGACATTCTCCACCTCGTATAAAAAAAGGCTCCAAGTGCCCACACGCATTAGCTGCTGCGTACTCCCAGGCACGAGAATACACTAATGCGGGCGGGCGCTTGAAGCCCTTTCGATTCCGTGCCCGGAGTGTAGAATACGCAGCAAGGATATTCTACCGCAGAACGCCCGCCGGCGCAAAAAGTCGTCACGCCGGCAGCGCGAGTTGCCGCAGGTCTTGGCGGTAGTCAAACCAGGACGTTGTGGTCACTCCGCGCCACCCCTTCGTCCACAGAACAAAAACGTGGTTGCGCATGTCGCCGCCGGAGCCGGTGAAGTCCAGGCGGCGCGCGCTGATGTTG
>DAOTTT010000187.1:0-5207 GCA_034437635.1 Anaerolineae bacterium
CACCGCCTGGGGGCGGCCTGCCGGATCTCTCGTCTTACGAGATTGGCCCGCCGCCAGATATGCCGAGCAATACACCACCGCCGCCGCCTGCGCCGACGAATACTGGGCAGCGTAGCCTAGATGATTATGAGATTGGCCCACCGCCAGAAGGTGTCACACCGTTAAGCCCGCCGCCAATGGGACAACCGCCAGCAGGTGGGCAACCACCGAGTAGTGCGCCGCCGCCACCGCCGGCACCGGGTTCACTGCCATCGTTCGATGACGACGACGATGACGATCCATTCGGTGGCACCGGGGACTTTACCCCGGCAGGGTATTAGCCATATCAATCAAAAAGACACCAGTTTATCGCTGGTGTCTTTTTTTAGCTGATTATCGCATCATTCGATTTTGCGTATTTTAAATGTGATTTTGCCGTTAGGGGTGCTTACCCGCACTTGATCGCCTTTTTTGTGGCCGATGAGCGCCTTACCGATGGGGCTTTCGTGCGAGATGCGCCCTTCGCGGGGGTTGGCCTCCGCCGCGCCGACGATAGTATACGTTTCGTCTTCTTTGGTTCCGTCCTCGCGGATCGTCACCGATGCGCCGATGCGGACAACATCCGTCTCGCCGTCTGTGTCGATGATCTGTGCGCTGCGCAGGATGTTTTCAAGATATTGTACGCGCCCTTCCGCGAAGGATTTTTGCTCGCGGGTATCGTGATAATCCGCATTCTCTTTCAAGTCGCCTTGGGCGACGGCTTCTTTGAGCTTTTGGGCGAGTTCTGGCAGACGCTCGGTGCGCAGTTGCTCTAACTCGCGTTCCAGTTCTTCTTTGCCTTCTGGTGTCAGATAGACTGGTTCGGTCATGATCTTAATCCTTTTGAAAATAACGAAATACAACACAGACAGTTAAACCGCCTGTGATTGATACAATTTAAACCCACGCCTTAAAGTTTTTCAGGTTTTTGCCGACGTTGGGCAAGCTGCTTGACGTTTTGTTGATGAAGTTGAACCACCATACCATTGAGCTGCACACGGCTTTTGCCACATGCTTCAATCGTGATCGCTTGGAGTGCATCATTTGGTGTGGTGCTGTCTAGCGCATTGTCTACAGCTTGACCTAATTGTACCAGATAATTGATGTCACTTTGAATCTTCTCTTTGGCTTCTCCGCGTAGGATGACATCACCATAGCCGGGGACGATGGTATCGTAATCGTAATGTGTGAGGGTTTTAAGGCTGGCGATGTAATCATCATAGTCGCCATCGATGAAATAGGGCAAGGGCATGATGGTAAATGAGCACAGTACCTTGTGACGTGACAATGGCGCTGGCGTTTACATGGGCATAGTCTTCGCTCGCAAACACGTAAATATCGTTTGTGATGCGTTCTCGCTGCATAAAACACTCGTCATTATTTGTTGATGATTGTAAACGTATGCTAACCATCACCATGCGCAAAATCAAGGGCTTTGGTTTTCGGTATATACTAGATGACAAATATACGATCAGCACAAAGGAGAACATGATGCGACGATTAGGTATGATGATTTTGATGATGATCCCGTTGTTGATGCTGATGGCATCCAGCGCGGCGCAAGAGCAACCCTTGTTTAGGATCGGCGTGTTGGACCAACCACGCGGCGACCTGGGCAGCGGGGCGGCTTTGGCCGTGCGCGAGATCAACAACCAGGGTGGGGCCGTCGGTGCGGATGGCACACGCTTTCGCCTGGAATTAATCTATGAGTATCCGCAAGCTGATGAGCAATTGGAAGCTGCCATTAACCGCCTGTCCAATGCGGATGTGATCGCGGTTTTAGGGCCGGCCACAACGGAAGAAGTCCTCAATTATTTACCACAACTGCAATCGTTGGGCGTACCCGTTTTAACGCCTGCTTTGGGGGATACGGTGCTGGCGACGGATACCACCGATCGCCTTTTCCGCATCCGTGCAGCGGAGCGTCTGCTGGGGCAGGCGTTAGCGTCGTTGTTGGTCAACGAGTTGAACGTTGGATCGGTGACGACGGTACAACTCGACGGCAATAGCACGGGTGGGCGTGTGGGCTTTAGCATCGCTTTGCAGAACATTGGCCCTAACGTGACGGAAAACTCGTTATTGCTTCAGGGTGAACTGACAGATTTAGCCAATGATGTCGTCGCCGCGCAACCGTTAGTTGTGGTGGCCTTTGGTGCGCCAGAGCAAACGGCTGATTTTTACAATCAAGTGCGTGATGCGGGTTGGGTGGGCGTTTTCGCTTATCCGCAGGCGTTTGATGAGGCTTTCCGTGAGGCTGTATCGTTGGATCGCTTGCTCGGTGTGATCGGCACGACCACATGGCCGGTCGGAGCGGTGGATACCAGCAGTACCCAGTTTTTAACCCGTTACATCCGCACGTTTGGCGATGCACCGAGCGAGATCAGCGCATCGGCTTATGATGCGGTTACCGTTTTGATACAAGCCATTGGCGAGCCGGGCAACTTACGGGATAACCTGTCTAACCTGCGCGATATTCCCGGTGTGCAAGGGACGCTCAACCCCACGGGGTTGCCTGGGGGCGAAATGAGCGATAGTGTCGCCGCGATCCAGCTTAACGCACTCGGTGGGCCGGATATTGTCGCCCGTTATGCGTCGGCGATACGCTTGGAAGAAGACGTTCCCGCGCAGATTGGCAGCACGCCCCAGCCATCCCCCACCCCCACACCAGACGGCGTTTTCATCACAATCGAAAGCGCACGCCAAAACGTGCGGACGGGTCCAGGCACTAATTACGCGGTTCTAGGGCAGTTGCAGCAGGGTGAGCAGCGGCAGGTTATCGGCGCGAACATTGACTTTACGTGGGTTGTGATTGAATATCGCGGTCAAAATGGCTGGTTGTCAGCGTCGATCGCGGATATTTTCGGCTCGCGTGAGAGCGTGCCAATTGTCGCCGCGCCACCAACACCAACGCCACCCCCGGCGACATCTACGCCACTTGCACCGACCGCGCCCCCTATACCGGATATTGTGGTCGTCGCTGCTTCGCCACCACAGATCACGCAGGGCGTGTTAACTGTAATCAACGTGACGGTAGCGAATCAAGGTGGGGCTGCGTCGGGTCCGTTTGCCATCGCTGCGACCTTCCCGCCGGATAATACTTATGCTTCTGCGAGTGTGGGCGGCTTGGCTGCGGGACAACAGCAATTGGTGACTATGCCTGTGACTTTGAGTAGCGCCACGGGTAACTTTAGCGTCGTCATTGTGGCTGACCTGAACAACCAGGTTGCGGAGGGTGCAGGCGAGGCGAATAACAACAACTTCACCTTTAACTACAAGGTGGATCGTCAATCCATCCTCATCAACAGCACAACCCTGCCGACGGGCGGCACAGTGGACTTAGAAGGCAACGTCACGCCACAGAATGATCTGGTATTCGATGCTTCTGGCTTGAACACGGGCACGCCCTGCACGCCGGACACATCCTATTGCATCGGCATACTATCCCCGGCGCTGAACTTCGACACGGCGCATTACGACGCGGTGACAGCGGCTAATCTCATCAATCAATCCGCGATCCCTAACGCGCAACTGATCCCAGGGACGACGTTGGGTGTAGTCACGCAGGAAGGTAACCGGGCTGTCGTCCGCGTAGATGCGATTAACCCTGGTGTATCCATCACGCTGACATGGCGTGTGTATCAATAGATGTTTGGGGGGCGCATGAAGCATCGCGCCCCCATCTTGTCAACCAAAACTCTGAGGCGTTGCTGTCGGTGTCTCTGTGGGGTATAACTCGGTATCATCCGCACTTTCCGAGCGGAAATCCGGGTAGAATTGCAGGTCAGCCGGGATGACGACTTCGATAAACGTTGCGTTATCCGGCTGGATGCTGACGACTTGCTCAAAGACCGTCTGCCCATAGAGCGTGTTGATGAACACCTCATATTCCCCTGGGCGGATGTCCCCGCGTGTGAAATTCTCATTCCAGACGTTGGTGGGGTTGGTGGGGCCTTCGCCATAACTAAACGTCTCGTAGATGGCGCGTCCGTTCGTCCCGGCACGGCGCAGCAAAATCGGCACTTCCGGGATAAAATTACCGTTTTCATCCACCACACGCCCCACAAGCATACCGGTTTCTTCCATCGGGTAGATGTATAAATCCGGGTTACGTGGCGACTCGTAGAAATCGTAAGGATCACCGATACGGACTTCAAAATGTAGGTGCGAGCCAATAGCGATGCCAGTTGCCCCGACACGGCCTAATTGCTCCCCGCGCTGAACTTGTTGCCCGGTTTCAACCATAATGTCTTCCATGTGGCCGTAGAGCGTATACAATGCTTGGCCTTCCGGCAGGCGCACGCCGTGATCGATCACAACGAGGTTGCCGTAATAATTGGCCGATGGCCCAAAGATCGTCGTCGCGTCGGTCCCGGCATAAAATATGGTGCCGTTATCCGCTGCGATGATGGGCGAGTAACGCGGGTTGAAGAACTCCACGCCAGAATGGACTTGGAACGCGCCGCGCTGGGTACCGCCGAAAGGATAGGTGCGGTCGATGACGACGGCGGGCGCATTATCCGTCACCGGGCGATATAAGCTGTAATGGTCAACGTAAGGCTCTGGTGTCGGCGTAAAGGTCTGCGTCGGCGTGAGCGTCGGGGATGGGGTCACGGTGGGTGATGGTGTGACGCTGGGCGTATAGGTCGCTGTGGGCGATGGTGTGACCGTCGGTGTAAGGGTCACTGTCGGGGATGGGGTCACGCTTGGCGTTACGGTGTTTGTCGGTATGAGCGATGGCGTAATACTTGGTGTAAATGTAATCGACGGTGTCAAGGTGATCGTCGGTGTGGGTGTGCGCGAAGGCGGCGCAGCGGTTGACTCTGCGGTGGCGATGAACACCGCTTCTTGTGGCGGGATTGTCGCAGCGAGGGCGGCGACGGTATCGTTGCTATTCCCTTGGCAACCGCTCAAAAGGCCAATTAGGATGATGTTTATACTGATAACAGCGAATAATCTTATCAAATCACTACTCAAACGGTATTTGTCGGAAATCGCCCGTCATATTACCTATGCGTTGCTCTAAGATCAAGGTGCGCGTTGCCTCCGGTAGTTGGAGCGCGACCAATGCCGCGTCGATTAACGCCGCTTGCGGGATCAAGCCGACGAGTTCCGTATGGGTAACGGCGACATGGTGCGCGGCGGCCTCTGTATGGATGGCTTGCATGATTGCATGGAGGCCGGTTTGCCGG
>DAOTTT010000188.1:0-6734 GCA_034437635.1 Anaerolineae bacterium
GTCAGCGCGAAATATCATTTTATACAGCCCGTTTACGGGCTTCCTAGCTTTTAATGTAGCCATCGGCTTTGAGCCGATGCGGGATATAGGCTTTACCTGAGTAGTTACCATTATTTAGGGAAACCGATGCCTTCGATGGCGGTTGCTGCATCAATGTCTTTTTGGGTGATCTTACTTCCGGCATCATGGGTGGTAAAAGTTAATGTCACCTTGCGCCAACCGATGAATATATCCGGGTGATGACCCATGCCTTCGCACAACGTCCCGGCGGTGGTCGCAAAGCCTAAGCCTTCCACATAACTTTTAAACTCGTAGGTTTTGCTGATGCTGTCATCGGCAAATGTCCACCCATCGAGTGATTCTAGTGCAGTTTGGATAGCGTCTGAAGATAATGCTGTTGCCATAATAATTTCCTTTTTATAGTGTACGGTCTATTTGAATGTGCCAATTGGATATGATGCTGTCATGAGAATTTACCAAACGTTCGGTAAAGCATCAATTGTCAACGTGGTGTGTATCTGCTAAGATAATTCATATTTAAAAATGTTTAAATGGAGATTAATAATGACGGATGCAGTTAAGGCTCAAACAGGGGCGGAGGAGATTGTATGGGACCTCTCGCATTTATATGCTGGGCCAGATGACCTCGCTATTGAGGAAGACATGCAGACAGTCCAACAACATGCTCAACACTTTCTAGAGACGTATCGCGGGCGTGTGGGTGAGCTTGACGTTGAAGAACTGCGCGATGCAATGGAGTCAATGGTGAACATTGTAGATGGCATCGGGCGCTTGTTGTCCTTCGCTAGTTTGTCCTTTTCAACGGATACTGCCAACCCGAAGTTCGGCGCATTGCAGCAAAAACTCAGCGAGTTTAACGCGCAGACGCAACAATATTTCGTCTTCTTTGACTTAGAGTGGAATCAACTGCCGGAAGACCACGTTCAAAACTTGCTGCAACACCCTGTGATGGCAGATTACGCCCATCATCTGGAAGCGAAGCGCCGTTATACGCCGTATCAACTGCCGGAAGAACAAGAGAAGATCATCCTGCAAAAGAATGTGACAGGCATCCAAGCATGGCGGCGGTTCTTCACGCAGTTAATGGGCGCGACACGCTACACATTTGACGGCGAAGAACTGACACAATCGCAGATTTTATCCAAATTGCACGAGGCGGATCGTGATGTGCGCGAAAAAGCGGCACAGGCCATCACGGATACGCTAAAAAAGATCAAGATGCAGACGACCTACGTCTTCAACGTGATGGCGACGGATAAAAACATCGAAGATCAGATGCGCGGTTACGAGTCTTGGGTTACTGCACGGAACATGGCCAATAAAGCGCCCGATAGTGTGGTTGATGCCTTGGTGAGTACCGTCACGTCAAATTATGATCTGGTTGCGCGGCATTATTATCTCAAGCGGGTATTGCTAGGCTTGGATGAACTGGCCGATTATGATCGCTACGCACCCATCCCCGCGCCGGATAGCGATAAAGTCTATACATGGGCAGAAGCGCGAACCATTGTCTTGAACGCCTTCTATGCGTTTAGCGATGAGATGGGCGACGCGGCTAAACGCTTCTTTGACGAAAACTGGATTCATGCGGCCTTAGCGCCGAACAAGCGCGGCGGGGCGTTCGCACATCCGGTTACGCCGTCGGTGCATCCGTATGTTTTCCTCAACTTCACGGGTAAGGCGCGGGATGTGATGACTCTGGCGCACGAACTGGGTCATGGCATTCACATGCTGCTCTCCGGCCAAAAAAGCGGTATCTTTGGCTTGTATACGCCGTTGACTACCGCAGAAACTGCTTCAACCTTTGCGGAAATGCTGGTATTTGATGATCTGCTGGCACGCGAAGAAGACCCCGCCGTTAAGCTCTCGATGTTGGTGGGCAAGATCGAAGATAGCTTTGCCACCATCTATCGTCAGATCGCCATGAACCGCTTTGAAGACGCGCTGCACACGGCACGTCGTACCGAAGGCGAACTGGATACCGAGCGCATCAACCAAATTTGGACGGAAACCCAAACGGCGATGTTTGGCGATAGCGTGAACATGACCGACAACTATCGCTTGTGGTGGAGCTACATTCCGCATTTCATCCATACGCCGGGTTATGTTTATGCGTATTCCTTCGGTGAGTTGCTGGTGTTTGCGCTGTATAATATCTACAAGCAAGAGGGCGAAGGCTTCGCGCCGAAGTACATTGATGTGCTGGCAGCGGGCAACTCCGATTATCCTGATGCGATTATGGCGCAGGTGGGCGTGGACCTGAACGATCCGACGTTCTGGCAAAATGGTATTGACGCGCTGCGCGATCTCATTGAGCAAGAAGAGCAAGTTGCCCGCAAAGTATATCCTGATTTGTTCTAGCAATGCGGGCGTTAGTAACTGGCGGCACGGGCTTTGTCGGTTCGCATGTCGTCCGAGAATTGGCAGCACAGGGGCATATTGTCCGTGTGCTGCATCGCCCAAACTCGTCGTTTACAGCGTTAGATGGTGTGTCATTTAAGCCGATGGTCGGCGGTTTAAACGATCTGGATGCGCTGCGAGTCGCTTGTGAGGGGATGGACTGGGTATTTCATATCGCCGCTGTCGCGGATTATTGGCGGGCGGACGCTGACCGCATGTTTAAGGTCAATGTGGCAGGCACGCGAACGCTGCTCCAGGCTGCACGCGACACAGGCGTTAAGCGTGTGATCTTCACCAGTAGCGCGGCGGCAGTTGGCTTGCGCGATGACCGATTAGCGGACGAACGCGAACCGTTTAATCTCCCACCGCAGCACTTCCCATACGGGTATAGCAAATGGCAGGCGGAGCAGGTCGTCGCTGAGGCAGTAGACGCTGGGCAGGATGTGGTTACGGTTAACCCGGTGGTGGTGATGGGCCCAGGTGATCTCAATATGATCTCCGGCACGTTTATTATGCAGATCAAACGCTTTGGGCCACTGGTGCCGCTGACCTCCGGCGGGGTGGCAGTGGTTGATGTGCGGGATGTTGCGCGTTGGCAAGTCCAAGCAGCGGAGCAGGGCCGCACGGGGGAGCGATACATATTAGGCACGGCCAATTATAGCTATCGTGAATGGTTTGATATGATCGCGCAGACCGTCGGCGGGATGCGCCCGCGTCTATTTGCGCCAGATTTTCTCGCGCCTGTCGCGGCCAATGTCATCGACATCGCGCGGCGCTTTAACCTGCCAACCGTCATTGACTCTGCTCAGGCGCGGCTAGGCATGAGGGGAGTCTATTTTGACTTTAGCAAGGCGTGGGCAAACTTTGGTCAACCCCAGGTTGATATGTGGCAAAGTTTGCACGATACCTATACTTGGTACCGTGCAAATGATTATCTTTAGTTAGTTGTTGCTCTCTTGCTGCTCTTTGATGAAATCATCAAGCACCGTGCGCGAAATGCGATAGCGGTAATTGATGCGGGCGGCGGAGAGCTTGCCTTCTTCGATTAAGTCCATCACCGCTTCTTCGGTAATATTGAGATAGGCGGCGGCTTCCGCTGTGGTCATGACCGTCGGGAAGTTGCGACGGCTGCCGGAACGACGCGGCGCAGGTGCTGGGCGCGGCTTCGGTGCTTCGGCTTGCTTGGCTTCTTTGTCTGGTTGGCTTGGGGTATCATCTTGACGATGAAGCGGGTGAATAGGTCTGTCCTTCTTTTCATCCGGCGGGCTTTGAGGCTGTTCTTCGCGTGTTGGTGTGTATCTTGTCGTGGTCGGGTTGTTGCTGTCATCCTTGCGGCGGGGTTGTTGCCGCGTCTGTTGCAGGATGTTGCTTAGATCGTCATTTTCTGCGACGAGATAATACGCGATACCGGCAGCAATCGCCATAAGCGGCAACTCTAAGAACAGCACGAAGTCAATCGCGCCTTGGTCGCCGTGAGTGATAGCCGTTAGCATAAACAGCAACACCTGACGGATGATTAACGGCAATGTGAGCACAAAGCCCGCTGTGCGTAAGCTTGGCCCTTCAGCAGCGAACTCGCCGATGCGTATAGACCCTACCAACAGTACACCTGCACCGATTACAAACAAAATAATGGACACTATGGTATCCTCTGAACTCTATCTACAATTATTCCCTTAAATATAACACACCCTGCTTAGGTTTGTCGGGAGTAGTAGCTTAATATTTCTTGACAATCGAGCGATACATCGCTGGTTGGCGGTTTTGGATGAACTGATATTCTTCCCGATACTTGCGTACTTCGTCTAAATCAATGCGGGCGACGGTAAACCCGGCCTTGGGTGCGCCGGTTTCTGGCTCGATTTCATCGACCATTGACGCATAGATTTCACCCCGTGGGCCGATAATCATACTGTCACCGCCAAATGTGAGCGTCACATCTTCCCCGACGCGGTTGCATCCGACGATAAACACGGCATTTTCATAGGCGCGTGCGCGGAGATACGTTTTCCATTCGTCGATCTGTGCGGCTTCCCAATTGCCCATGACGATGATGATCTCTGCGCCGTCCAGCGTCATGCTGCGGGCTACTTCCGGGAAGGCCAGATCATAACCGAGCATCATACCGACGCGCCCGATTTCCGTATGCGAGACGGGCATCTTATAGCCTTCGCGAAAGGCCATGCGTTCTTCACCGCGCAGATGGATTTTATTGTAAACGTCGATCAACTCACCATCAGGGCCGACCAGCACGGATGAGTTATAGAGCACGCTCTCTACTTTTTCCTTGGTGACCATGCCAAAAGCAATAAAAATGCCGTTTTCGTTGGCACGTTGTGCCAGTAGGTTGACGGTCGCACCGGGGACGCGCTGCGCGACTTCGGTAAAGCGCAAGCCGAGTTCGTTCCCACTTGTGACTAACTCCGGGAATACGATGAGGTCAACGGTGTGTTTTTTGGTGATGTCGGAGATCATCTCCGACATTTTGATTAAATTTTCTTCCGGCTCGCCGAGCTTAGGGGCGAACTGTGCGGTTGCAATCGTGATTTCGCGCATAGTATTTCCTTAACTTGGGTGCAAACGAATGATCGTATTGTAACGGTATTTAGGCGTTGCTATCTAGGGGCGCAATTTGCGCATAATCTCTTGTAGGCCGACTGGCAAGGGCGCTTCAAATACCAATCGCTCATCCGTTATGGGATGGTCAAAGCTGATGCGGGCGGCGTGCAAAAAGTTGCGCTTGAGTTTGACGCGCTGTTTACGGAAGCCGTAGATGCGATCCCCGACGATAGGGCAACCGATAAACGCTGCATGAACGCGGATCTGATGGGTGCGCCCGGTCAATATATTGAATTCGACTAGAGCCGCACCTTCTTGGAAGTTATCGTCAATGACGTTGAATTCCGTAATGGCTTCTTTGCCATCGCGCACAACGGCCATGCGCTTACGCTGTTTGGGGTCGCGGCCAATGGCAGCTTCGATGCGGCCATTATGCGTTTTTGGTGTGCGCTCTAGCAGGGCGACATAGGTTTTATCAACTGTGCGTTCTTGAAATTGCTGCATGAGATCTTCCAGGGCGGGGGGGGTGCGGGCAACGACCATCACGCCGCTTGTATCTTTATCCAAGCGGTGGACGATGCCTTGCCGCTCATCCAATGCGGCGACCTCTGGGTATTTGTGCAACAGTGCATTAACGAGTGTGCCGCTGGTATTGCCCACCCCAGGGTGCGTGACCAACCCGGCGGGCTTATTAATAACAGCCAGGTGTTCGTCTTCGTATATGATCGTCAGGGGGATGTCTTCGGCCTCTAACGTTTCTGTCTCAGTCTCCGGCAAGTTGACGACGATGGTTTCCCCGCCGCGTAATTTGACCCCCGCTTTGACTTGCTCACCGTCAACGGTAATCAGGCCATCTTTGATGAGGGCTTGCACTTGGCTCCGCGAAACATTATCAATATACTTGAGGACGAGTTTATCCAGGCGTTCCTCGGCAGTTTGTACAGTAAATTCGATCATCTTTAGGTACTCATTTAAATTAGTTTGCAAGCATAGCACGTTTGTTTTGTAGATACAACGGCTACTTAAAACTGTGTTAAAATGCTATTGTATGAACACATAAAACAAAAAAGTATTTAAGGAGATTGTCTTCTGGATTCGTTAGAGTTAGCACGCCACATTGTAGAAATTGCCGAAGATAACAAGGCAAACAACATTGTCCTGATGGACTTGCGCCCTGATGTCGTCATGGCGGATTTTTTCGTGTTATTTAACGGCAATAGTGACCGCCAACTTAAAGCATTGATAGACTATGTGCGCGTTGGTGTTAAAGAAAAATATGATGATTTGCTCCCATTTTCTACGGAAGGTGACGCAGAAAGTGGCTGGGTCTTGCTGGATTACAGCACAGTTGTTGTGCATATGTTCCTGGAAGAAAAGCGCAACTACTACAACCTAGAAGAACTTTGGGGTTCAGAGTCTACCGTGCTGTTGAGCATCCAGTAAAGTAGCGTAGGGGAGTGCGTCCGCGCTCCCCTTGTGGCTTTCTATTCAAAAATCCAGGGATCGGTGTTGCGTTCCCAGGAAACAAGCTCATCTTCGCTGAAGAAGTTAGCTGTTTCGATCTGCCCATTTTCTACGCTATCCGACCCATGCACTAGGTTACGCCCAATTTCCAGGCCATAATCCCCGCGAATAGTTCCGGCACCGGCTTCGTGCGGCTTGGTCGCGCCGATGGTGGCGCGAGCGGCAGCGATAGCGTTGGTGCCTTCGAGCGACATCACCACAACGGGGGCGGAGGTGATATAGCCTACGAG
>DAOTTT010000189.1:0-14592 GCA_034437635.1 Anaerolineae bacterium
ATGACGGTGAACGCTATAGTGGTAAGACCGTTAATCGGGTGCGCCACCGTTATCGTCGCATTCGCCGCAAACTGCAAAAGAAAGGCACAAAATCAGCGAAACGACTGCTCAAGAAACGCTCTGGCAAAGAGAAACGTTTCGCCAATGATATCAATCATTGTGTGAGCAAGGCAATTGTGAAAAAGGCTAAACGCACCGAACGCGGGATTGTACTGGAAGAATTAACGGGCATCCGCAGTCGGGTACGGCTTCGCAAGCCCCAGAGAACACAATTGCATAGCTGGTCGTTTGCGGATTTGGGAAGCAAGATTGCCTACAAAGCCGAAATGTACGGTGTACCAGTGCTTTATGTTGACCCGTGCAATACCAGTCGGCAATGTTCGTGTTGTGGGTATATCGACAAAGGCAATCGCAAGACGCAAGATAAATTTCTTTGCACAGCCTGTGCAGAGAACTCACAGGCTGATGTCAACGCTGCGATCAATATTGGTCGCAGGGGGTCAGTCAATGCGCCATACGCGGACAGTGAATTGGGTTCAAGCTCCGCCTGAACTGCAAGCCCCTGCCTTTAGGCATGGGGGGATTTGACCCAAGCTATGTAAACTCTAAACAGATAATCTGTATGATAAGCTGAAGGTACACGATGTTAAGCCAATTGATCATAGGCTTAATGGTGTGGTTTGCCGCGTCATTGACCCCTATAACACAAACACAACTTCACGCCACCTATATTTCTGATGATGGGACATTCTCATTCCATTATGCCGATACATTGGCTGTCACTGTGCAACCCATACAAGCTGGTTTGCGTATCGGTGAGTTCTTCGTCTCTGACCAAGACCCTGTTCGTGTGGTAGTCTCTCCACCGATGAGTGCGCAGACGTTTCGTGCGAATGGCGTTGGCGAGACACCAGAAGCCATCGTTGCTGCGCGATTGGCACTGTGGCGGCAAGTCGTGCCGACACGCTCGGCAGAAGTGTTATCATTTGAACCAGTTTTGCCATTCCAAGAGGCTCCACCACCCGTTAATGCTTATACAATCAACGGACGACCCGCAGCATATGCTATGCAAATCTTCCGCTTGGACGCAAACCATGCCGCAGCAATTATCTTATTGGCGATAGATGTCGGGCAAGGGCATATTGTGACCATCACGGCTTCGCCCTCATTGCTTGGTGGGGAGCAAATCTTGAGTGATGTTCGTGATGATGTACTAGCCATTGCGGAAACGCTGACCTTTGTGCCGCTTTTAAATACCGATCAAAACGACGCGCTACCGCTAGCCTCTACGTTTTCCGCAGAAATTGGTACGCTGCAAACGGGCGACCTGCTTTTCTACTATCCTAAATCGTGGTACATCTTGCCTGTGGGCGGCAATATCTTCATCACTAATGTTGACCGTCTATTGACGGACGGCAACTTAGAACCGGGCATAGTCCAAGTGAATGTGATCCCACCAGACTTTAACTTGACTGGTTTTGCGGATATTGAGCAGATAGAGGCTTGTGCCCCCTTGACGACACAGCCAATCAGCGCGGCGACTGTGCTAGAGACACAAATGCTCACACCAGAACGCATTGCGTCATATGAGCAAGAAGAAGCCACTTACTTCCCGCCGGAGTCTGTTATGCTCAATGGGCGTGATGCTGCTTATATGCGTGTCTTCACCCCACAACGCGATGTTCTGGTTATTGCAGTCAACATGGGAGAAGGGCGGGTCGTATCGTTGATGAGCTTTAGCGCCTCCGGGAAAATGGCGACCTATGATGATACGCTCTTCGCGTTAGCGGCTACGTTGGATTATCACCACATCGGCTGTGAAGAATAAACCAACGGCGTTATGCTGTCTATAACGTCGATGTTGATTGGGAGGGCTTGGCCTGCTTGCTCTCTTTGCTGCCAATCAGTCGTCATGTCTTGTATGAATGTCGCAGGTTTGCAGGAATAGAGTAACTACTCAGGTATGCTCTGATTTGCTTACTGCCCCGGTTCAAAACCGGGGGCTAGCCCACTGCAAAGCCCGTAAACGGGCTGTGTAAAATTGATCTTTCGCGCTGACTAGCCCGTTTACGGGCTTCCTAGCGTTTAATGTAGCCATCGGCTTTGAGCCGATGCGGGATATAGGCTTTACCTGAGTAGTTACGGAATAGATGGTAATTGATGGGCTATCTTTAAAGGTTGTGCATAAGCCTTAAGTCCATTACTATCAGGCGTATATTGTACTATGACGACATAAGGACATTGCCGATAATGGCAAAAAGCCCAAGCGAAGTTCAAACGAATAATGCTGCCCGTTTTGGCACCGTAGCTGGTGTATTTACACCTAATATTTTAACGATATTAGGTTTAATTCTTTTCTTGCGCATGGAATATGTCACCGGGCAGGCCGGGCTGTGGGGTGCGCTTGCTATTGTCATGATGGGTAATGCGATTTCGTTGCTCACAGGGTTGTCACTCTCTGCCATCGCCACCAATATGACTGTGCGGGCAGGCGGTAATTATTACATCATCTCGCGTTCGCTCGGCTTGGAGATTGGCGGGGCGATCGGTATCCCGCTGTTTCTCTCACAAGCAATCAGCGTTGCTTTTTATGTTATTGGCTTTACCGAAGCCTTGCTCGCCGTAGAATTTTTCACTCAATTCGACCCGCGTGTGATCTCTATCATTATGGTGATGCTTTTTATAGGTGTTGCTTATGTGGGTGCGGATTTTGCGCTGCGGATACAGTTTTTCATCTTAGCGATATTGATTTTTGGCTTGGTCTCATTTTTCATCGGCGCGATCCTTAATTTTGGTGCGGCTTCGCCACCGGCTTTATCGCCTAATTTTAGTGAAGGTGTCAACTTTTGGATAGTCTTTGCGATCTTCTTCCCGGCGGTGACGGGTATTGAAGTCGGCACGAGTCTATCCGGCGACCTGAAAGATCCGTCTCGTAGCATTCCGTTTGGTACCATCGCTAGTATTCTATTTACAGCAGTCATTTACATTCTAGTGACGATCATGTTCGCGTTTAATCTCAATAGCGAACAGCTACTTGGTGATTCATTGGCGATGCGGCGTATTGCCATTATTCCACAAGCCATTTTAGCCGGTGTTTGGGCGAGCACACTATCGTCAGCGTTGGGTAGTGTGTTGGCGGCACCACGTACATTGCAAGCGATCGCTAATGACCTTGTTGTCCCGCGCTGGATTGCCAGCAATATGGGCAGCAAGACAGAGCCGCGCATGGCTGTGCTCATTACGGGCGGGATCGCCTTATTTATCATCATGCTAGGTGATTTAGACGCTGTTGCGCCTATTATCTCGATGTTCTTTCTTAATACATATGGCATGGTGAACCTCACCAGTGCTATTGAACGGCTCATTGATACGCCAAGTTATCGTCCGCGTTTTCGTATACCTTGGTGGGTGTCTTTGTTGGGCGCTATCGGTTGTTATGGCGCGATGTTTCTCATCAATACACCTGCTACTATCTTTGCGATTGTGGTGAGTTATGGTTTCTTTTTGTACTTGCAACGGCGGTCTATCCAGGCGACATGGGGTGATGCGCGGAGTGGGGTATGGTTTGCGCTTAGTCGTTGGTCATTGCTTAATCTTGAAAAAACACGCTGGACAGCACGCAACTGGCGGCCAAATATCATCGTTTTTACCGGGCAACCGCACAACCGTAAGCAATTGGTGGAGGTGGCTGATTGGTTGAGCTTAGGGCGTGGGTTGGTGACGTTCTTTCAACTGTTGATAGGGGATGCGCGGGATAAATCAACTTCCACTATGCGAGAAACAGCACGCACACATATCCGCGACTTTATCGCACAAAATAACATGAGTGCGTTTGCTGAAGCCGAAATTGTACCGGACTTCCGCACCGGCGCGACGATTTTAGTACAAGCACACGGCATCGGCGGCATTACGGCTAACAGTGTGCTATTAGGCTGGAGCCGTACAGCAGAAGGCCGCGAAATGCAGATGAACCTCATGCGGGACTTAGCCTCTTTGCATAAATCAACCTTGTTTTTGAATTACGATAATGTGCGCCGATACGGTACACGGTCACGATTAGATGTGTGGTGGCAAGGGCGGGGCGACAACGAAGATCTGATGCTACTTTTAGCTTATATCATTGAACGACATCCGACTTGGCATAATGCACAGGTACGCTTGATCCGCGTGATTGATAATGTTGATGGTGTGCCCGATACCACAGAGCATATGAACAACCTGTTGAAAGCCGTGCGTGTAGATGCAAAAGCAGTGGTTATGGTGAACGAAAAGCGCCGTCCTTTTAGTAGCATTATCGCTGAAAGCAGCCAAGAAACGGATTTGACGATTTTGGGCATGGGCTTACCGCCCCAAGGGGAAGAAGCCCGCTATGCCGAGCGGTTGAATGTGTTGGTTAACGCGGTTGGCTCTGTCTTGTTGGTGCGTAATGCGGAAGATTACGACATTTTGAGCGGCGAATAAGGTAGAATTGACGCAACTGCTCAGGTAAAGCCTATAGGTTCTTTAGGACTTCGCGTGGTGAACAGGAGTTCTAGTGAGAAGTTGGAATGATTCTGGAAAGCTTAGCACTTACACCCATGTGCCATTCCTGAAGAACGCTTGTTCAGTGTCGCCGCATGAGTTCAAAACGCAAAGTAGCCACACCCTATTTATCTCACCAATGAGACGAATTAACACAACGACGCGAACATCTCAAAAAATCCGCATGGCAACTTGTTCGTAGACCCCATTTTTCTACCGTCAGTTACATCTACTCGTGATCTTGCTATCCGGCCTATGTTTTTATGTTCTTCTACCTATGAGATTGCTGCGGTACAATAAGTTCATATTCAATCCTCAACACGCACGTTGATGGCCTAAAGGAGAGTATCATGCGTCGTTTGCTACGTTTAACCCTGTTGTTGATTATCATTGGCGGTTTAGCTGTTGCTGCGTTTTTGCTGTTAAACAACACCAGCGACGACTCAAATACAGTCATCGTGAACTTGCCAACACAAACCCCAGCGCCGGCGGAACCAACACCAAACGAGCCGGATGATGAAGAAAAACCACCGATAACGGTCAGTGATGAATGCAACCCGGTCGCTGCTGCCAGCGGGGTCACAGTGGATGCCCAAACAGTACGCAGCCAACGCCCGCAAACACTCCCCAATGGCGAGCCATTCCCGAACACGCCTCCCCGTTTGGTCTTTCGTAGTCAAAGCGCAATGGGTTTGAGCAGTGCAAATAGCCTTTCTAGCCGTCAAGTGGTCACGCCGGTGATGATTCAGTTCACACCGAACTCCAGCCAAGACGAAAGACGGCGCTTTTTAGCGGAGATTGGCGCACGCACCCGGCGCGAAATTCCCGCACTCAATACCTTTTTGGTCAATTTACGCCCCGGCGAAACCGTCGCCAATATCCCGAACTCCCCCATTGTCGCTAACATTGAACGTGACCAAGTAGCAGAATCCACCCAGGTCAACATCCCGCCAAGTGATATACGCTATGGTGAACAATGGGCACTCTCGGTCATTGGAGCTTTGGATGCATGGCAGCAAATCACGCCAGAGTCGCCAGAAGTCATTGTCGCCGTCATCGATAGCGGCATTTGCTTAGATCACCCAGATTTAGCCGGGCGCGTTGTGCCGGGCTTTGATTTTGTAGAGTATGACGACACGCCACAAGACACCTTTGGGCATGGCTGTGGTGTTGCCGGGGTTATTGCGGCCAGTGTGGATAATAACGTTGGCATCGCTGGGGTCGCACCCAACGCAAAGATCATGCCATTGCGCGTACTGGATGCCAGTGGGCTTGGCGGATATGCCAACATCGCCCTTGCGATCACCCATGCCGTTGATAACGGCGCGGATATTATCAACTTAAGTCTCGCCGGGCCATTTTACTCTGAGATTATGGAAGATGCTGTGAATTATGCTCTAGCAAACGACGTGACAGTGATTGCTGCGGCAGGGAATATGGCATCTGACCGGACTTTTTACCCAGCAGGGTTTACAGGCGTTATCGCTGTAGGGTCGATTGACCCCTCGTTACAGCGTAGTGACTTCAGCAACTACGGTAACTATATTGACATGCAAGCTCCAGGTCGTGACATCCTGACGACCAACACCGCCAATGACTACGAATTACAGAGTGGCACATCCTTTGCCGCACCACAAGTCGCCGGTATTGCGGCTATGGCTCAGGCTTTCGGTGTACCGCTCAACGTAGAGGATGACATCGTATTTTTGTATCCGCCGGAAAGCATACCTAATTGCGAGTAGGTTGAAAGTATGGGCGATCTCCATGCTTATCCCCTTCTTGGAAGGGGATAAGCAATTAGGTCAATGAGTCAACGGCCTTCATAATATGAGCTACATTGTCTTGCATACGGAACAACATATCATTTCATCCATCAATAGCCACAGGCACATTAACCAAATTGCCCCACTCCTGCCAGCCGCCATCATAGAGCTTGACATCGTGACACCCAATGAGAAAGACCAATGCAAACCACATTAACGCGCTGCTAATGCCGTTATGACTATAAACCACCATCGGTGAGCAGCGCTTGAGTCCATGCGCCCGCAATATACGCTTACGAAGGGTCATCGTTGGCTCAAAAACGCCTGTTGATTGAACCCCTACCGACCAAGGGATATTTAAAGCAGTCGGGATGTGACCGGGTTGGCCGGTGTGATCCACCATTTGACCGCTAAAGACATACGGTGAGCGTACATCGACTAAATAATGCCCCTGCGTTAAACAAGCAAAAACGTCTTCACGCATCGCACGATAGGCCGTCTGCACAGTGGGGCTTGGGTATTGTGTGGATGCAAACTGCGCACTATGCCGCGTAAAAGAGCGTCCTTCGCGTTGCCAACGTTGACGACCACCATCTAACAAGCGTGTATCCGCGTGCCTGTATAGATAAAACACCCAGAAGGCCGCCGCCGCCCAACGGTTATTATCATCCCCATACAAAACAACGGTTGTCTTCTGTGTGATGCCCAACCGCATCATCAGCGCAGCAAAGCCTTCCGCATGGATGATGTCACGGCGCAAAGGATCACGTAGATCTTGCTCATAATGCAAATAAGCTGCACCGGGGATGTGGCCCGACGCATAACATAGCGTATCCCCGCTGACTTCTATCGTCCGCACCATTGGATCGTGCATCCGACGCGCCAACCACGATGTATTGACCAAAGCTGTGGGCACGGCATCGCCATCACGTCCAGAATTTAAGGCTGTTGTATCCGAAAACATAAACTTCCCCAAAGTTTATCATCCTGCACAGTATGCAAGATGTCTATCTCGGATATATCTTTAGCGTAGCTGTGTTTAGGTATCACTATCGATCACGACTGCCCCGCGTTGGGGTATGGTGCCCGGCATCACGCAATGCAGCAAGATCACGTTTGATCGTAATCGCACTGGTTTCGAGCACATCAGCCAAGTCTTCGACAGTCGGCGCGCCGCCCTGCGCCGCCGCTTCGCGTAGCAAGCGCAACAAGCGATGTTGTCGACGCTCCCGCTTGCTGGCTATTGCCTCATCAGATTGTTCGTAAAGCGTCCAGGTGACTGTAACTTGTTGCTGCGGGGATAACTCGCCCCGGCTCGGTGCGTCATCGCGTGCTAACGTCACCGTGCGCGTCACCGGCTCGTAAAGTTCCAGCGCATTTTTGATGCGACGCGGCCAGCGCAAGGTCTTAAGCGCGTGTTCAATCTGTTCTTGTGGGAAATCTTGACGCAAAGCTACTGTGATGTCATATGCCTTTTGCATCATGGCTTTGGCACCTTCCAAATCGCCATTTTCACGCAGAATCAAGCTATATTGATAATAGACGCGATCCATGCTCTCAGCGACTTCAACATTATTTTCTTCGATTAAAGCCTTGGCTTCTTGTAGGGCGGCTTGTGGCTGCCCCTTGAGCAAACGGTTAAACGCCGCCATAAAAGCAAAGCTCTCGCGTTCGTAATCATGTTCGTTGTTTTCGTAAAAGACATTGATTTTAGCCAGCCAATCATCAGCAGTTTCGGCATTACCATCTTCAATTTCCAATAACGTGCGATGCCAGATCAACGCTATGTAAATATTGATGTCGCCGCTTTGTTCGGCCAAGGCGATACCCTCATCAAAATAACGCCGCGCCGAGTCTAAATCGCCTTCTTCCATGGCGATTTGTCCCAGGTTTGATAGCGCCTGTGACATTACATTCTCATCTTCATTTTGTTGGGCATAATCAACCACTTGCTGCGTGAGCGTCCTTGCTTTTTCGAGATCACCGGCAGCCGTCACCGCGTTGAACGCATGATTACGCCGCGCAATTGCCAACCACTTTGGGATGTTCAACGCTTCCATAAGCGGCATCGCTTTTTCGTATGTCATGTAAGCCAATCCAAACTTCCCCATATCATACTGGAAGCTGGCTTGTTCCATGCGGGATGCAACTTCGGTACGTCGGTCGCCATATTTGATAGCCGCTTCAATCGCATCGTCATAGAGGCGCACGCCTGTTTCCACATCACCGGACGATGCCGTTGTCGCCGCTATACCGCGCAATGCTTCCAGCCAAAGCGCCTTTGACGCATCCAATTCAATCGCTTCTTGATACAATTTAATGGCCTCTGTGTAGCGCCCAAAACCGCGATTATAGATGTTGGCTAATTGTGTGACGGCTTCCATATAATATTGCGGGTAGGCTGTTTTATCCAACACATCCAGCAAGCGCAACAAACCTTTTTCCGCTTTCTCAAAATCACTATCCCAGCGTAGGGCAGAAATTCGCACAAGCTCTAACCGTGCGTATACATCAGTCGGTGCATCATCATCAAGCTGATCTAGCGCCTGTTTGATGACTTCAAGCGCCTGGCTGATTTGCCCAGTGATGATGTAATAACGACTATATTGACGTAAGACATCTGTATAATGTGGTGAGTCTTTTGGCCCAGTGGCCTTTTGTGCCTCAAGGTTGGTTAACATCGCGTCCCAATCCGACAGATAATACAGGACATCCCCTTGAGTAAATAAAATTTGCTGCTTTACATCGGCATCGAGTTCAATTTTCTCTGCTATAACCAGTGCAGATGCGTAGTGCCGTGCAGCATTAACCATCGCATAGGCGTTTTGCGCGACTTCCGCCGCTGCTTTATGATACGCGAAAGCCTCTTGCCATTGTCCAGACTGCGTAAAGTGATAGGCCAAAACAGCGGGTGGATACGTCCCTAAATCAACCATATCTGCCGCAATTTGTGCATGAAGTTGACGCTGTTTGGCCTGTGGAATGGTCGAATAAACAACCTCGCGCACAGTATCATGGATAAAACGATAAGCATCCGGTGTTTCCTGCAAAAATTGCCGCTGAACCAGGGTGGCAATAGCTTGTAAGGTATCGCGCACGGGTGTATCAACAATGGAGTCTAACAGCATAAAGTCAATGTTCGTACCAAGCACAGAGGCAATCTGCAAAGTGTTTTGTGTTGTTGCGTCTAATCGTTTTACCCGTCGCAAAATAAGATCATGATCTTCTTGGGGGACAGGCAATTGCTCGTAACCCGCTTGGTCATAAGAGGTTTCCCATGTACCATCATCATTTTGGCGGAGCGTGCCTTCATCATGGAGCAATCGCAGCGTCTGCAAGACGCGCAACGGATTACCCTTAGCATCTTGATATAGACGTTGACTAAAGGCCTGTGCATCATCCGCTAACCCCAGGCCAACGCTAATGAGTTCTGCGGTTTGGGTAGCATCCAAGGGGTGCAAATCAAGCCGTTGACGAATACCAGCGGCATCAATGGCAGTAATGCCGTCCCAAACAGTGTTACTCTGGCGTGCGTCAGCATCACGATACGTAGCAAAGATCAAAACAGGTTCTTGCCGCAAGCGCCGCGCATAATAAGCCAGCATATCGAGTAAACCTACATCGCTCCAGTGAATGTCTTCGATGATGATGATGAGGGGGGCAGTTGTACCCAAGGCAACCGTCACCCGGAGCAAAGCTTCCATCAAACGCATTTGCTGCTGGTTATCCGTGATCTCCACTAAGACATCGGTCATCGTCAAGCCATTTAACAAGCGCGAAGCCATTTGCAACCAAACGTCAGCAACTAAAGTCCGTATTTGCTGGACGCGCAAGGGCGTTAACACGTCGTCCAAGGCTTCCGTCAACGCTTGAAAAGGCGTTGCGCTGTCGTTTTCAACGTTGTAGCCCCATGTAACCGTCATGCCACGCCATACCGCATCTTGTGCGACTTGCTCCATGAGATGACTTTTACCAAGCCCTGGCTCTCCGGTGATGAATACCAAGCCGCCTTCTCCTTTGGCAAGCGCATCGATATGCTGTAGTAAAGCGGTGCGTTCTGTCATTCGTCCGACAAGCGGCATACGGGTTAGGGGGTTTAATACCGGCGCTTTAATCGTTTTTGTCAGCGGTAATGGACGCTGGCGACGATTTTTTATAGATACATAAAGCTGTTGCGTTTCGGCATCTGGTTCAACGGCGAGTTCGTCTAGCAAAACGGCCTTGCACGTCTCGTATTGCTGTAAGGCCGCTTCCGGACGATCTAAGGCAACATACAGGCGCATGATTTCGCGGTGAATGGCCTCACGCAAAGGATCAGCTTGGAGGAGTTGTAAGGCAGTGTTGAGTGCTTCGGGATAAGCACCATGTCGCTTATCCCAATCCATCAAGCGGCGCAAGCTCTGTAAATAACGCTCAAATGCCGCTTCCCGCAGGGGGATAATCCAATCATCGTAGAACTCGGCCAGCAAATCACCTGCATAGACGCTCACCGCTTGGCGCAGGTTATCCGCTTGTTCTTGCGATAAAATATCTTCGCTACCGCCCGCACTCAGTTGATTAAATTGCGCAAGATCAGTCGTCACTAGCACATCCGTACAGATTTTTATCGTATCGCGGTCAGCTACTATGAAATCATCCGGCAACACACGGCGCACATCCCACAAGGCTTGGCTCAAGGTACGCCGCGCACGGTCTTCAGGCGAATCCGGCGCGAGAAGATATGCTAATTGGGAGCGCGTCCTCGGTTGTGCGTGATCTACAAGTAAATACGCTAGTAATGTCCGCGAGGGTGTCAGAGTGGGTAATGTCAGCAGCGTATCATTTTGCACCAGCTTGAATGTACCCAGCAATTGTGCTTCAATCATCATCGTCTTTAGCCATCATAAACCGAGCAGATCTAAATACTGTGGCAACGTTGCATCAAGCGTAAAATCCTGTGCACGTTGGGCTAATTTTTCCGGTGCGATGGGATTTTGCAACGTTTGTAATATAGCATCAGCTAATGCGTTGATATTACCGACAGGCACCAAACGCCCATATTGACCATGCCCTAAAATTTCTGCGGAACCGCCTGGGCTATTTGTACTTATGGGCGAACAACCACATGCTATGGCTTCGATCAACACATTGGGCAAACCCTCATAGCGCGAAGGCAACACAAAAGCATCGGCATGTGCCATGTACGCATACGGATTAGCCGCAAAACCCGGCAAGCTCACATCCTGCCCGACATCCAACGAACGCGCCAACTGCAATAGATTATCACGCTCTGGCCCTTTGCCTAGAATAAGCAATTTAACCGGCATTTGTTGACGCACTTTAGCGAATGCGCCGATTAAGGTTGCGAAATCCTTGCTCATATTCAAGCGGCCAACGCCCAAGATAACCGGCAAATCTTGCGTGAAGAAGACATGATCGGGCTGAGCGTTCTTGCGCTCTTGCAAGGTCGGTGGCACGGATGGATTGTAGATCACCCGCACACGCGCCGGGTCTACCCGCGCTACCTTCGCGGCATCCTCAGCAGAAGCCTGAGAATTCGCCGTAATCCCATCCGCAAAGCGATAAAACAGCGGGATCAAATAACGTAACCAACGATCTTGCGCGTGTTCGGTATTTTTAAGATAAACGGATAAGGTACTGGCGATCCGCAAGACGATGCGCGTTTTACTCCGCGCCCACCACCTCGCCCATAATGCCACTAAATTTGCATGATCTAATGTGGAAAACAGCACATCCGGTTGTGCTTGGCGCAAATACTGCGCCAGCGGACGAACACTCTTTAAAATACGATGCCCGCCTAAGTCAACCACATGCACGCTGTCCGGCAATAGATGTAAATAATCCCCGGAGACTTGCCCTAAAACCAAGTCCACCTCAAGCCCGGCTTGTACAAGCCCGTAGGACAAATTCGCAAAAACACGCTCTGCCCCACCGCCACCAAGCAACGGTAGAAATAAAGCCACCTTCGGCATTACAATTCCTTTTTCACGTTTTTTTCGTGCTACAAAGCCCTTTAAACTTATGATACCCTCTAGCCGATTATGTAAGCAAAGTCGATCAATTATGACCCAGTCTCGGATTAAACAAGCCTATCAGCGCATTATGCCGCTTGCTCTACGTGACCAGTTCGCCAAAGTGCGGACGCTCGTTAAATATCGCGTCCCTAACGCATTTGGTAATTTTTGGTTGAATACCACATGGCAAGTTCACCCTAAAGCACGACAAAGCCGTACCTATTTGCGCAGATTACATAATCAATACAAGGGCAAACGCTGTTTTATCATCGGTAATGGGCCGAGCTTGCGGCAGATGGATTTGTCGCCCTTGCAGGACGAAATCACATTCGGCATGAATCGCATTTATCTATTGTTCCCGGAAATGCAATTTGAGACAACCTACTATGTATCGATCAATGATTTAGTGGTCGGCCAATTTGCAGATGATATTGCCGCACTGAATATGCCGCGTTTTATCTCTTGGCGGTCACATCGTCACCTGCGTCATGCGGAAGACATCACTTACATGCGTCCGATACGCGGACAAGCAGCTTTTTCGGATGATGTCGTCAATGCTTTTTATGAGGGCAGTACTGTGACATTCGCCGCCTTGCAGCTTGCATACTATATGGGCTTCTCTACTGTATATCTAATCGGCGTTGACCATAACTTCCAGACTAAAGGCGAAGCCAACAAAACGGTGACCTCCCAATCAGATGACCCCAATCACTTTCATCCAGAATATTTCGGTAAGGGGTATAAATGGCAATTGCCGGATTTAGACGGCTCAGAAGTGGCATATTATCATGCTAAGGTCGCTTACGAAAAAGACGGTCGTCAAGTATACGACGCGACAGTCAACGGAAAACTACAAGTTTACCCCAAAGTATCCTATGACGATCTGTTTTAATGATGCGCATTTCTCTGGTTACGCCATCTTATAATCAAGCTGAATTCATTGCTGCTACGCTCGACTCCATCCATGCACAGGCGTATCCTGCTCTTGAGCATATCGTCATTGATGGTGGATCGACGGATGGTAGCCAAGCCATCATCCAAGCACAAGCGGATCGTTTATCATATTGGGTTAGCGAGTCAGATAACGGTCAATATGACGCTTTAAACAAGGGCTTTGCGCAAAGTACAGGCGAGATTATGGGGTGGCTCAATAGCGATGACTTGCATCTCCCCTGGACGCTGCACACGGTCGCTTGGATTTTTAAAGCCTTGCCGGATGTCGAATGGATCACCACACGCTATCCTATGCAGGTTGAGGCAGACGGGCGCACCGTTCAAACAGCGTTTACACCGGGTTTTAACGGTCGCGCTTTTATGCAGGGCGCTCATAGCGGCACCCCCTGGAGCCTCAACTGGATTATGCAAGAGGGCACGTTCTGGCGACGCACATTATGGGAACGCGCCGGCAGCAAATTAGACACTCAATATACACTCGCCGCAGATTTTGAACTGTGGGCGCGTTTTTATCAACATGCGCCGCTTTATGGCGTTGATGTCGCTTTGGCACAGTTCCGGCTACAACCAGCACAACGCAGCTTTACACAACAAGCAGATTATATCGCCCAAGCACAGACGGCGCTCAAAGCGCATGGCGGCCAGCCATATACCACATTGACCGGAAAAATAGCGCGATTACGTCGCCGACTGCCGCTTATTTTCCGGCAAAAAAATAAGGTCATCCGCTATGAGCGCACAGGGCAAACATGGGTCAAAACAGAGGATTAACCGTGACTAAGCAACCATCGTGTAGTGTCGTCATCCGCTGCTATAACGAAGCCAAGCATATCGGCAAACTCTTAGATGGCATCATGCAACAGACCCTTGATGCTGTCGAAATCATCGTGGTTGATTCCGGTTCTACCGATAATACACTAGCGATTGCCGCCCAATATCCCACAAAGATTGTCCACATCCCCAAAGAGGATTTTTCCTTTGGTCGTTCGTTAAATATGGGCTGCGAAGCCGCGACAAGCGATATTATAGCTATCGCAAGTGCCCATGTTTACCCGGTCTATCAAGATTGGCTGGCACAACTCATCGCGCCGTTTAAGGATCCACGCATTGCCCTGAGCTATGGCAAGCAACGCGGCGCGGATGTAACGCAATACGCCGAACATCGCGTCTTTGCACGGTGGTTCCCTGATGAAAGCGATAAGCGTCAAGTGCATCCCTTCTGTAATAATGCCAATAGCGCCATCCGGCGGGAACTATGGACGGAGCAACCTTATGATGAAGATATTACCGGATTAGAAGATCTGGATTGGGCGAAAAAGTGCGTAGAGCAAGGCTACTAT
>DAOTTT010000190.1:0-2393 GCA_034437635.1 Anaerolineae bacterium
CGATGCGGGATATAGGCTTTACCTGAGTAGTTACGCGCTTTTCCAGATTACTGCCGCGAACATTGGGGTAATTTAAATTCTGGAAAAGCCTAATAGACTTTCCAACCTAAATGTAGCTTCTTTGTGCTGGACTTTGCCTTCTTTTAACCGATTTTCGGGCATTTTGTCCCGCCTTTTACCTCTTCAAAAGATGTGGGTAAAGCATAGCCATGAGGGAGAGGGATTTAGGGTGAAGGCAAAATGGCGTTTTCCTGAACAGCTCATTATTTTCTTGGAACAGCCTAAGCCGTGTACACCCGTATGTCATATTTTTCAAGAACGTCAATAATTAACGATCAATTGAGCGTTAACTCCATTATACAAGGGGTTTTGTGTTCAAAGCGTTAAACATGCCGCAGCCGCTGCTCCAACTCACTGAGCATGGCGGCGGTTGCCCCCCATACTTTGTGCCCTTTGATGTTGTAGTAGGGTACGGTCATCGCAAAGCCCTTAAAGCTGCGTTTTTCCCGCTGCTTGTTGTTCGGTATGAGCAAGGCTTGCAGCGACGCGGTGATGACTTCCGCCACTTCCGCCGGGCTAGGGTAAAAGGTCGGGGCGGTATCCATGAGGCCAACGGACGGATACACGTCATAATTGCTCGGCGGGATGTAAAAATGCCCTAATGCGCCAATGATGCGGATTGTATCCGGCGGGATGCCTAGTTCTTCGTGTGTCTCGCGGAGGGCGGTTGCCGTAAAGCTGGTGTCTTCCGGGTCGCGGCGGCCACCGGGGAAGCTGATCTGCCCGCTGTGGCCGCGCAGCGAGTCCTGCCGCCGCGTGAGGACGATACGCAACGCGCCATCATCGGCGGGGTAGGTCAAGGCGAGTACGCCTGCTTGCTTGGGCGTTGTCCCGTCGAATTGCGGCAGACGGACACGCGGCGACGGTGCCATCGCTGCTTGCGCGGCTTGGGTGTCGAACTGTATCAACTGCATAGCGGCGATGAGGTCTTGTGCTGTAATCATGCGAAAAACCGTCCTAACAAGAAGCCCACAAACAACGCGCTGATAACGGCCATGCGCCATAAGCGCGTGCTACGATCCAACGGTGCCATCTCATCACCGAACTGCTGACGGTAGCCTTTGCGATAATGGCTGGTCGTCAACATGGGCAAAATCGTATCACTGTAAAAGTAACCCAACCAAGCATACGGCAAATTGGGCTGGTCGGTCAAAGGTTGCGGCGTTTCGTCCGGCAGGTAGACTTCCGCCGTCGTCAGGTCGTCGGTATCGGTTTCCACATGGGCGATGACGTGCCCGGCAGCGTCAATGATTTTGGTCTGCTGATAATACCCGGCTTCGACCTTGGCTTTATGCGCTTCGGTCACCTTGGACCATAGCGCCGGGCGGCTGATGAGGCCAAAGCTCATGGAGAGCCGCGCCGCTGGAACGTGGCTGCTGAGTCGCCCTGCGCCGGTGGTGTTGATGACGGGCACGCGCAACCAGGCCGCTTGTGCGTCCATGTCTTTGCCAAAGGGTTCATCAACTCCGTTATAGACCATTTTCTGCTCGGAGAAGCGCACACGCTCACCGTCTTCAAAGGCGATTTCCATTTGCCCCATGCGCGGCGGTGATGAACTGATGACCATCATATCCACGCGCCCGGCGTAGCGTTTCCATAGCTTGGGGTGGGCGTAATCCCAACAGATCATCAAGCCGATTTTGCCGATGGCGGTTTCTGCAATGGTAATGCCACGCCCCTCGCGGAAATAGGCGCGTTCCCATCCCCAGGGGTAATTTTTGTCATAGCGCCAATAGCGGCCATCCGGCGCGAAAAGCAGCAGGCTGTTAAACACTTCGTCGGAGTCCCTTAGCAGAAACGACCCGGCCAGGTGAACGCTGTTCTTTTGGGCGGTGGCACGCATCCATGTTGCGGTGCGGTCGTCGATGTCTTCCGCACGGGCATAATTGTTTTCGCTGTACTCATAGCCGGTGTTGAACACTTCCGGCAGGACGATTAACTGAGCGCCACCGTTAACGGCTTCCATAATCAGATTATTGGCGCGTTGTAGGCGCTCGGTGGTCGGTGCGGGGGAGGCTTCCATTTGAATAGCTGCCACACGGCAAGAACTCGGCATAGCGTGTCCTCCTTAATTGGTCAGATTGTCCTTAGTATAGCACAAATGTCTTAGCTGATGCGGTGTGTCGCTGTGATTTTTCGCAATTTATGGCATTATAAACGACCTTCGGTTAGGTCTTTGTTTTTAGTTGTGGCTGTGCGTGGTACAAGCTCGACACTGTGTTTACTAAAAACTTATAACTGTTTACTATACACACATGGGATGAAAGATAAAGGAACAAGCCCGCATGTACTTACAATATTTCTATGATGACGATTTAGCCCAAGCATCGTAT
>DAOTTT010000191.1:0-2873 GCA_034437635.1 Anaerolineae bacterium
ATGATACAAAACGGCCTCTTGATAATGTTGGATCAAGAGGCCGATCACGCTCTAAAATTTAGACCTAAGACCTATTCATCAGCCTCGGCGACAACGACAGAGTTATCACCAGAGAAGGGGTTAGGCGCATACTTGTCTGCTTCCCATTCATTGTGCCATTCGCCATCCACCAAGTAACGGAATTGATATTCTTGGCCTGGTTCCAGCTTGAGCGCCAGCTTAAAGCACCCATCCTTCTTACGCTTCTCCATCGGGGCGGCACTCTCGTCCCAGTCGTTAAAATCCCCTACCAAAAAGACTTCCTCGGCCTCTGGCAATGGATGTGTTTCGAACGTGACTTTAATGACCTTACCCTTTTGGATTGCTTGCTTCTTGAGCATGGTTTATTTCTCCTCACAAAAAGTAGAAACTGCCTCAATTACGCTAAATATAACAGCGCATGTATTAGGCGACCTTATTCTAACACAAGATTAATGGGATAAAAGACAAATTTGAAAAGGGATCAACTCGTATATAATGACCAACTTGTGACATTAATCCTGAATTTTACAGGGGCAGAACCGTCCAATTCACCAAAAGATAAGCGCGGAAGCCCCTAGCTTTAGCTGGGGAGGAAGCGCATCTTGTAGTATAATTCAACTGTACACATAAAGCCTAAAGGCACTCCTTTGTGGAGCAAACTGTTTAATAGAGGCTGTGTACAAACTGCACCAGCTTTTGCTGGTGGGCTGCTGTCAATCAGCCAGTGCTTAGATGCGCTAGACATGCGTAAGTATGGTCGCATGTTGAACATCTCCACCCATCTGTGAGAGACAAGCCCCCTGCTTTAGCTGTGGGATAATTGACGATGTGCTATTTTCCACAACCTATAGAGAGCAAAGAGCAAACAGGAGTCTCTGAATGGTTAAACCTGTAGCAACAGTTAATGTAGTACCGAAGTTGCCGCGCGCACTTAAGCGGCTAGAAGAACTCGCCTACAACATTCGTTGGGCTTGGGATTACGAAACCATCACCCTATTCCGTCGTCTTGACGCTGATTTGTGGGTGAAGACCTACCGCAATCCGGTATGGATGCTTGGCCTTATCAGCCAAGAACGCCTTGATGAAGTCAAAAATGACCCGGCGTTTATGGCGCAGTTCAATCGGGCACTCGACAACTTCGATGCGTACATGAAAGATAAAAACACCTGGTACAACACAACTTACGGCACACGCAACAAACCCACCATCGCATACTTTTCAACCGAATTCGGCCTGACAGACTGCCTCGCCAATTATTCTGGCGGTTTGGGCATTCTCAGTGGCGACCACCTCAAGAGCGCCAGCGACTTAGGCTTGCCACTCGTCGGCGTTGGCTTGCTGTATCAAGAAGGCTACTTCCAACAATATCTCAATGCGGATGGCTATCAGCAAGAGTCTTATCCGATCAACGACTACGCGAACTTACCCGTCACTTTGCAGCGTGATAGCGATGGCAACCCCATCAAAATCAGCGTGCCCATGCCAGGGCGCGAGCTTTACGCGCAAATCTGGAAGGTGCAAGTCGGACGTGTCCCGCTCTACCTGCTGGATAGTAACATCTCTGATAACCCGCTGGAAGAAGACCGCAACCTGACCGACCGCCTGTATGGTGGCGACCGTCGCACCCGCATTCGTCAAGAAATTTTGATGGGGATCGGCGGCATCCGTGCATTGGACGCGCTCGACCTGCGCCCGACCATTTGCCACATGAACGAAGGTCACTCCGCATTTTTGGGGCTAGAGCGCATCCACCAGATGATGCACGAACATAGCCTGAGCTTCGACCAAGCGCGGGAAATCAGCAAGGCAAGCAATGTCTTCACCACGCATACCCCCGTTCCGGCTGGCCTAGAGCGCTTCGGGTTTGACCTGATCGACGAACACTTTACCGATTACTTCAGTGAAATCGGCCTATCGCGTGAAACTTTTATTGATCTTGGTCGCGAAGACATGGGAGACTATGAATTATTCTCCATGCCCGTGCTCGCTATGAATTTGTCCTGTGCGGCAAACGGTGTGGCGCAATTGCATGGCGTGGTATCACGCGGGATGTGGGACTGGGTATACCCGAACGTGCCGGAAAAAGAAATTCCCATCGGCGCGATTACCAATGGTATTCACATGCTCAGTTGGGTCAGCGGCGAGATGCGCAGCCTTTTTGACCGCTATCTCAACCCGGCTTGGCGCACAGACGAGAGCAACCCCGGCATTTGGGCCGACGTGGAAGACATTCCAGACGCGGAGTTATGGCGCACACACGAGCGCCGCCGCGAACGGCTCGTTGGCTTTGCGCGGCAACGCCTCCATAAGCAATTGGTCAATCGTGGCCTCTCGCAGATGGAAATCGACACTGCCGACGAAGTGCTCAACCCGGACGCGCTGACGATCGGCTTTGCGCGGCGTTTCGCCACATATAAGCGGGCAACACTGCTCATGCGTGATTTGGATCGCTTAGACGCACTGTTGAATAACCCGGATCACCCGGTACAGATCCTCTTTGCCGGCAAAGCACACCCGCACGATGAAGGCGGCAAGGCGTTTATCAAGGAAATTGTGCGTGTCTCGCGGATGCCGCAATTCCGCCAAAAGATCGTCTTCTTGGAAAATTATGACATGCTTGTCGGGCGTTATCTGGTACAGGGCGTAGACGTGTGGTTGAACAACCCGCGCCGCCCGAAGGAAGCCAGCGGCACCAGCGGCATGAAGGTCATTTACAACGGTGGCCTCAATTGCAGTATCCTCGACGGCTGGTGGGCAGAAGCCTATTCGCCAGAAGTCGGTTGGGCGATTGGCAATGGGGAAGAATATGACACTGACCAATGGGAACATCAAGACGCTATCGAAGCGGAAGC
>DAOTTT010000192.1:0-2317 GCA_034437635.1 Anaerolineae bacterium
CGTAGCCCTTGCCCTTCGGCATGGCTGAGGCTGGTCAACATGGGCTTACGGTTTCCCGCAAGCCACCCGCTTCAGCGGGTGGTCGTTGACCTCCCCTTCACACCTACTTACGTCTATTATGGCAGAAAATTGTTTTTCAGTCATTAAGCCATTGCAAAGCCTCTTGTGCATCCGTCTCGAAAGGATCAAAGGACAAAATCGCATTATAGACTCGACGCGCATCCTCTATGCGCCCCTGCTGGACGTAAAACGCAGCGAGATCGTACCCGGCCTGCAACGCTGCCCGCCCGCGCCCGATGCCGCTTACCGTCCGATCTAACTGCATGACACTCTGCCGCCCACCATACAATACTGCGACAAATTCTTGTGGTGCGGTGTTATTGCGGGCTAGGGTCGCTCTCCGGTAAGTTTCGGCCTCAGCATTATTGACGGCAAGCAAAGCACGCACGGCATCCGGCGGAACGTAAAATGCCCTAAATTGTGCCGCCCTATCGAGATCGTCTAACGCTGCTTCGCGCTCTGGCGTGACCCGCGCCCGTGACACATAGTAATCGCCTTCGGTCGGGTCGCGGTCTATCGCCGCGCTAAATAAATCATAGGCTTGTTCATCATCGCCATTCAAGCGTGCGGCTTCCCCAACGATCCAATATTCGGCGGCAGTCTGCGGTTGTGTCGGCACTAAATCTGTGGCTTGCTCTGGTAGATGCACCAACGCCGCCCGATAGCGGGCAATCAGGTCGTTATCGTCATGCGCGATAAAATCCGCGATGATTGCACGGCGTAGGGCGGTCTGTGCCCAGAACGGCGACAGCGTCAACGTGCCGGATGTCCCGATAGCGTCCGTGTACATCGCCGCGAGTTGGGTATCGTCATAAATGCCACCGACTTCCGCGAAGCGTGCCGCGTGCAGCAGATAATAAGGCCGCAGCGGGTTAATCGCATAAGCCCGTTCCAGCGCATTGACTGCCGCCGCGTAATCGCCTGCCCGTGCATGGGTCGCGCCCAAGTTCGCCCAGCCTAAATCCCAGGTCGGCTCAAGCATAAGCGCCGCTTCATAGGCGGCGATGGCCTCAGCCGGGGGCTGCGTCTGCGCCGTGAGGTAAGCGACATGTAGATCATACAAGTTCAAGCCAGGGTCAAGCGATTGGGCGCGTTGTGCCGCCTGCAAATCACCGTTAAAGCTGGCACGATAAGCCGCCTGTGCCCGGTCACTCTGGACAAGGAAGACGGCAAAGCCCACAGCGATGATCCCACCGACGACAACCGGCCACCGTCGCCCAGGCGGACGGTCGTCTAAAACGGTACGATGCCCGACCACGCTATAGGCCACCGCCAGCAAAATCACCAGCACAACTGGCGTAACCGTAAAGACATCCACCATGCTATGCGCGGCAATGCCCACCACCACCGCCACCGCCGCTAAATGCCGCATCTTTCGTGCTGCGGTGTCCTGCCGTTGATGCACGCGCCACCATGTCAACACGACGGCTCCAGCCAACCACATCGAGATGACAAGGCCGGGCAATCCCGTTTCCGCCAGCGTGTTGAGTGGGGCATTGTGCGCACTAGCGTGCTTATCACGCGCCAGTTCTGGCGTGCGGTACTCGCGCAATGCCCGCCCATATAGGCCGGGGCCAACGCCCGTCAGCGGATAATCCACGAACGTTTCTACGGCGCTTTCGTACATATCCAAACGACCTAAGTCGCCACTGGTACGCCCTGGGCTGATGACAAAAATAAACACGAAAATGCCTACTGCAACAATCCCCCCCGCGCCGACTAACAGCGGCGACAGCACCCGCCGCCGCATCCCCTCCACGCTGATGAACGCCGCCAAAGCCGCGCCCAATGACATCAGCCCACCGCGTGAAAACGTCAACAGCAGCACGCCGACAAGCAACGCGAACAGCAGCCACAACACCTGACGATAATCACGACGGCGAGCGGTCAACGCCCACCCTAACGCAAGCACACTCATCGGCGCGACGAAACCCGCTAACAACGTGCTGATGTTCAGCGCAAGCGCCACACGCGGCACCTCCAGGACAAAACCGCCAAGCGCAATCCGCACAATAGACGGATTTGGGATATACCCCAACGACAGATACCAAGAGGCCAACTCCAATCCGGTTATCATCACAACTAACGCGCCGATGATAAAGGCCGCCTCCATGACGATTTTGCTACGCCCCCGCTGGAAAAAGTCAACCAGCATATAGAAAATCGTCACATGCACAAAGACAAACCACAGATGTTCCAGCGCCATACGCGGGTCAACGCTGGTCAGCGCCGTGACAGCCCAAACCACCGCCGCCGC
>DAOTTT010000193.1:0-2172 GCA_034437635.1 Anaerolineae bacterium
ATGCCAACCGTTTGATCGTCGGCTATTGGCAACAAATCCGCCGTATCATAAGCGATAGTCACGCCAGCGTCGAAAATTTCTTCAACAAGTGGCGCAGTCCCGGCAATGTCAATACGCCCATGCACGGTGGCCGGTTCCAAAGGTGTCCAATCCAACACGCCATAAGCCGCTTTCGTGCGTAAAATACGCCGCACAGACTCATCAATACGGCTTTCGGGTATCGCCCCACTGCGCACAGCATCGACAATCGCCTGCATGGCCTCAACTTGACGCGCCTCCCCCATACCAGGACCATACGCCAACAAATCTACACCCGCATTAACAGCCATCACCGCCGCTTCGCCCGGCGTGTATGTCGTGTCGATAGCGTCCATATCTAAAGCATCGGTCATCACCAACCCATCATACCCTAAGTTCTCACGCAAAATGCCCGTGATGACGTTGCGCGACAAGGAAGACGGCAACGGTTCGCCGGGGTCAATGCGGCTGAACCAGATGTGCGCGACCATCACCGCGCCGGTTTCCGCCGCGATTGCCTCACGGAAAGGCACAAGCTCGACTTGATCCAAACGATCATAATCATGGTCGATCACAGGTAATGTCAGATGTGAGTCCTCAGTTGTATCACCATGCCCAGGGAAGTGCTTGGTCGTCGCCACAACTTGCACATCACGCAGGCCGGCGATGTAACCGCGCAAGAACGCGCCGACCGTCTGCGGGTTGCTGCCCGGCGAACGGCGGCCAATAATTGGATTGTCAATGTTGGTATCCAGGTCTGCGACTGGCGCGAGATTCATATTCACGCCGACCGCACGCAATTCTAAGCCCATACGTTCGCCCACACGCCGCGCTAACGCTTCGTCATTAGTCGCCGCCGTCAAGGACATCGGCGGCCATTCCGTAAAGCCATCGCGCAGACGGGCGATCCAACCGCCTTCTTGGTCGGTGGCGACAAACAACGGCACCCCACCCGCGTCAGTAATCGTCTGCTGATAGCTGTTGATTAACCAAGTGATGTTCTCCGGCGTGGTGATATTGCTGCCGAATAACACCACACCGCCCGGCTGCCATGTCGTGAGCATCTCGCGGCCAGCGAACCCCAACGCATCCCCGTAGAGATGCACTAAAAACATCTGCCCAACTTTTTGCTCTAAGGTCATCGTCGTCAGTAGATCATCGTCTTGGGCGGCTCTGAGCGGTTGAAGCATTAGCAAAAGTGCGATGAGCAGAATAAGGTGTCTATTTTTTATCATTCAAGTACGTGCTCAATACGTAATCAAAAAGTTTCATCCACTCTGTCGTGAAAAAGTGGGGACTTAAGCGGATTTTCGCTTTTTTATCCACTAAGTTGATAAGGCGGAAGAACTCAAACAAGCCAATGAGGTTGAGCGCGTTCCAATGCAGGCCGGTGCCATAGCTCAGCACCATAAAGCCCGGCTCTTCAAAGATATAAAGCATCTCGCAGAGCGGAAATTGTGAAATGCGCAATTCGCCACCGACCGCACCGATTAAACGACCTTTGGATACCCCGTCAACAATCTGCTGCGGCGAGGTCACCAAGATCGGCGACTCCGACATAAACGTGCGAAACTGCGAACTAATCGTCCGCATATGATCGACGATGTATTGAATAACCCAGCGCGTCGATTCTTCTGATAAATTTAAAATCTCGATCTCCGGGTAAACCTCACCCTGGATGTCGAAGATCATATGTAGGCGGTTCCATAGGTCAATCATTGTTTACTCGCGTCCATGTTACGCCTCGGTCAAACGACTCGTATGCCACGAGTTCATTCTGATCAGATGCGACCTGACGTTCAAAAATAATGCGTATACCGTTCTCGTCTACCCGTGTGATGTTCTCACATTCCAGATAAACCGGGTTGACGGCATAAGCGGCGAAAAGTTGCTGCCAGTTTTGCCCCTGGTCATAAGAAATCAAGAAGAAGGCTTGTTCGCCATAGTCCAAGCGCACATCAACCGGGTAGCGTTCGATGCGCAAGATGACATCCGCATCGTAACTATAGCGGCAAGGCGATACCGGCTCTCCTACCCGTGCAGATAGCGCAAACCCTGGCACCGCCACAAATGTAAAGTTCACACCAATGGCAATCGCCAAGACGATTAAACTAGGCCAGCGGCGTTGTAACCACAGTTGCCGGATGCCGACAC
>DAOTTT010000194.1:0-10859 GCA_034437635.1 Anaerolineae bacterium
CACAAGGCACCTTGCGTATGCTGCCCTTCACCCGCATGACCGTTGCGCTTTCCGATACGGAGAGCAGCGGCTTTGAGGTGATCCGCGTGTTTGTACAGCCGGATAACGATGTTGATATTATCCGCGAACGGCGGGCGACATTAGGCTCAACGGCGCTCAATCGCTCGTTTGAGGAAAACCAAGATTACGTCTATCACGTCGGTGATGACGCGATCGATAAGTATGACGATCTGCGCAATTGGTATGATGCGGGCGAAAAGATGACGCTTGTCTTGCCCTTGATGACCGGCGGTGAAACGCTCGGTGTCATCCACTTGGGGAGCGACACAGAAGACTCTTATGGCTTCCGCGAGTTGCGGCAGTTGCTCAAGCGTATGGCACAGTTAGTGGCTAGCTCCGTGCAGAATGCCCGTTTGTTCGACCAAGCGGTTAACTTACAAATCTTGAATGAGTCGGTGGTTGAGTCCATCCAGCAGGGCATTATCGTGTTGGATAACTCCGGCCATGTGATTTCCGTCAACGGCTTTATTTTGGAGCGTTACGGCTGGAAGCGCGATGCCATCGGCAAAGACTTGTTCGAGTATGACCCGCAGATGGTTGAGTTCCTCGGCATTTATCTAAACGATGTGTTGAACACCGGTACCCCGCGTGATAATCTCAACCAAGCGGTTATCGCTGCGGATGGACAGATTATCACCAGTAACTTCTACATCTACCCGTTGCGCTTCGGTTTAGCTGTACGCGGTGCGGTTATCCTGGTTGAGGATGTGACCGAACGCTCACGCCTAGAGCAAGCGATGGAAGCACGCGCTAATCAGTTGGCCGCCTTGACCGATGTTTCCAGCCGCATTACCTCATCCTTAGAGCGCGACGAAGTCGTGCAACTGGCGCTCGAAGAAATGGGATGGCTTATTCCCCATAGTGCCATGACCTTATGGCGGCGCAACGGCTCTTATATGGTGCTGGAAGGCGCGACAAACCTCAGCGTAAACGAGGCCCGCCGCCTAGAACTACGCTTCTTGTTCAGCGATTACGATCAAATCCGCCAAGTGGTTGAGTCACAGCGGGTTGTCTCCGCAGGGGATGGCATCAACCTGCCTGAGGGTATGCCCGTTCATGAGGAGACATCCAGTTGGATGGGGGTGCCGTTGGTCAACCAAGGTCATGTCGTCGGTATGTTCATGTTGACGGACACCATAGGCGATGCCTACGACAGTAAATCGGATCAAAACATCGCCTTCGCATTTGGTAGCCAAGTGGCGATTGCGCTAGCGAACGCTGACTTGTTTGAGCAGACGTTTGATCGTACAAACGAACTCGGTACCTTGCTAGAAGCAGCACAAGCAACATCATTGACAACCGACCTCGACTCTGTTTTCCGCACGGTGGTTGAATTAATGTTCAGCGCCCTAGATATGGATCGCTGTGCTATCATGATCTGGGAAGAAGTAGACGGTTACGTTGAAGTGCAGCTTGATATGAACCGTGAAGGTAATGCGGACACGCAAGTGCCGACAGGCACCCGCTACTACTTGGAAGATTACCCGGCACGTTTGCGGGCACTGCGCGATCGTGAAGTGGTCGTCATTATGCCCGATGACGGTAACGCACCGTATCCTAAAGAGACTGACGAAATGATAAGCGACGGCGACCATGCGCGGATGCTCGTGCCCTTGGTCGTCCGTGAGCAAGCACGCGGGTTAATCCAACTCGGTACGCACTCTAAAGAGATCGTCACACAGCAGAAGGTCCGCTTGGCGCGGGCGCTCGGCGCTCAGGTGGCCGTCGCTATTGAAAATGCGCGGCTCTCCGCAGAGACGACCGCCCACTTTGAGGAATCGCTCATCATCAATGACCTGAGCCGTGCGATTTCCAGCACATTGAACCTGGAAGATATGTTCGCGGTTGTCCGTGAACAAGTCCCCGGTGTGACGGGTGCGGGCGAACTCTATCTTGCGCTGTATGAGCAAGAGACCGAATCGATCACATTCCCGTTGGCTGTGCGCCAAGGTGAAAATTACGAAATCCCCCCGCGCCAACTGAACGATGATGAAGTGTCATTTATCATCAAATATCGCCGCCCGCTGAATTTAGGCGCGGATTATTACAGCCCGGACGAACTACGGCAAAGCCTGGGCATCAAAGGTAGTGAAGATGATGCGCGTAGTTATCTCGGTGTGCCGTTGATCGCCGGTGACGAGGTTTATGGTGTGCTGGCTGTGCGTGACGTAGAACGTACACGCGCCTTTACCATCAACGAACAGCGCATTTTGACGACGGTCGGGTCTCAGCTTGGTGCAGCGATCCAGAATGCCCGCCTCTTCCGCCAAGTGAGTTCATTTGCGGACGACTTAGAGCGCGAAGTTGCGCAGCGTACATCTGAGCTTGAGGACGAGCGCGACCGCATCGACACACTTTATCAAATCACATCAGAATTGGCGCAAACGCTCGACATGGATCAGTTGATGCCGCGTGCGTTAGGCATGTTAGCCAAAGCCGTGAGCGCACACGATGGCGTTATCATGCAGTTAGACCCGATTACGGATCAACTATACACACGGGCATCGCTCACGCCGCCCAAGCCGGAAGGCGAAGAAGACGATGTGCCGCACCCTGCCGAACGCATCGCCCGTTGGATCATCATGGAAGATGAGCATGTCGCTATGGTCGATGATCTGCGCGATGAGGAATTCTGGAACCCCGACCAAGCACGAGCTGCGGAATGGCGCAGTACCTTAGCCGTATTGCTAGAAACCAACGAAGAATTGCTCGGTGTGATGGTCTTCCTCAGTCGGGAACAATCAGCCTTCCACGAGTCGCACGTCCGCTTAATGGTCGCTGCGGCCAACCAGGTGGCATCGTCCATGAACAACGCGGAACTCTATAAGATGATCCGCGAGCAAGCCGACCGCTTAGGCTCACTACTCCGTGCAGAGCAAGAAGAAGCTGATAAGAACAAGGCAATCCTAGAAGGCATCGCGGATGGTGTGGTGCTGGCTGATACAGAAGGCCGCATTATGCTCTTTAACACAGCGGCAGAGCATATTCTCCGTATTCCGCGTGCCGAAGCGATTAATCGCCAACTGAGCAAGATTACAGGGGTGTATGGTGCATCGGCTGCGGCCTGGGCGGAGGCCATCGAGCATCATCTGATCAACCCGCAAGATAGCAACATGGGCGATTATCTGGATGAGCGTATCAAGATGGACGAACGCACGATCAGTGTTCACTTGTCGCCGGTATATACCGGTGAGCGATTCTTAGGTACGGTGTCGGTGTTCCGCGATATTACCCGTGAGGTAGACTCCGAGCGTAGTAAGAGCGAATTCGTGGCGAACGTGTCGCATGAGTTCCGCACGCCGCTTACGTCGATCAAAGGCTATAACGACCTCTTGCTTATGGGTGCTGCCGGGGAAATTGTGGCACAACAGCGCATCATGCTAGAGACTGTCCGCAACAATGTGACGCGCCTTTCCGCCTTGGTGGAAGACGTGCTCAACATCTCCAAGATTGACTCCGGGCGCGAGCAACTCACAGTTGAAACGGTGGATGTCAATAAACTTATCGAACAGTCGCTCGAACACCTGTGGCAACGGCCTAACCATCAAGGCAAAGACCTGACGGTGACCTTCAACCCCGTTGATGACCTACCGTTAATACAAGCGGACTTGGATAAAATGACCCAGGCGCTCACGAATGTGATTGACAATGCCTTTAACTACACATTAGCTGGTGGTACTATAGATATTGTATTGGAGCCACGCGACGACAAAAAACAACTGTTGATTACCGTGCGTGATACGGGCGTTGGCATCCCGGAGGAATTCTGGGGTAGCATCTGGGAGCGCTTCACACGTCACGATGATACGGCGGTTACGTTGGACGTTGCCGGTACTGGGTTGGGTCTCCCAATCGTTAAGGAATTGGTGGAAATGCATCGCGGTGAAGTGTGGTTTGAATCTGAGGAAGGCGTAGGGACGACATTCTACATTGTGTTACCCTATGAGCAGCCAGAATACTTACTAAATACCGTCATCGAAAGCGGGAGTAATTAGACATGGCCCATATTTTGGTTGCAGAAGATGAGCGTGACATTCGCGAGTTGATTAACTTTACCTTGACTTTTGCCGGGCACGAAGTCACCCAGGCCGCCAATGGTCAAGAGGCCGTTGATAAAGCCCAGGAAGTCCACCCTGATTTAATTATGATGGACGTGCGGATGCCCAAGTTAACCGGGTACGAAGCCTGCCGTCAGATCAAACAGATGGACGCGATTAAAGACATCCCGGTGGTGTTCCTAACGGCAAAAGGCCAAGATGATGAGGTGAACCAGGGTGCCGAAGTCGGCGCGTTCGCCTATATCTTAAAGCCCTTCGCACCAGATAAACTGGCTGAACGGGTTGCGGAAATTTTACAGGAAATCGGCGTATCTTAAAGCTGATTTTAACCAACGATTGCAAGCGAGGACGACGGAATCTATGAGCGCCATCACTGTAGACGGAGAACTTGTTCACTACGAAGTGCTAGGTCGCGGGGGCCGCCCGGTTGTGTTGCTGCATGGGTGGGTCGGGTCATGGCGATATTGGATCCCGACAATGCGGCAGCTTCAGCTCAAATTCCGCGTCTATGCGTTGGATTTATTTGGTTTTGGCGACTCAAGCAAAAATCCTGAAAAATACCCCATTGATCAACAGGTTGAAATGCTCGACCAATTTATGAAGGAACTGGGCTTGCCCAAGGCTGCGTTCTTGGTGCATGGCTTGGGCACGCAGATCGGCGTAGAATATGCCCATCGTTTCCCGGATAAAGTGGCGCGAATGCTTATCGTCAGTGCGCCGCTATTTGACCCCGGTGGCTTAGAGGAACGCCTACCCCCCGGCAAGCAAGTGTTGTTGACGGTGGAGACAGCTAAAAAAGAGGCTCAAGACTCAAAACCGGATACCAGGCCTTCGACGGTATCCGCTGATGACCCAACGCTCTTAACGAGTGATGCGCCGCCAGCTGATGTGACGGTACCGAGCAGTATGCGGGCGACGATCCCAAGTGCTAGCAGTGGGGCGATCGACCGCGATGCGTTACGTCGGGCTGCGGAGGCGCTCAAGCGGCAAAAAGAGCAGGAAAGCGGCCAAGCAATTGAGCAACCAGAGAAGCCGAAAGAAGAAGAAAAACCGGATACGTTGACGTTCCCCATGCCCGATAAGAACGGGAAGAATCATCTCAAAGATGCGCTTTCCGGTGATACAATGGAAACCCTGCTCAACCGCTGCTTTAAAAAGTCGGATGCGGAGTACGCCAAGCTTCATCAGGACGTGTCAAAGGGCGATAGTAAAGTAATCGACTACACTGCTAACAACTTTGATGCAGGCCGTATGCTGGATCAAATCCGCACATTGACGATGCCCGTCGTGGTGGTGCATGGCAAACAAGACCCGCTGATACCATCCCCGCGTGAGGACATTTGGGATTATCTGACGGAAGACAAAGAGGATACGATGCTACCGGTAGCACTCGATGGGGTGCGACACTTCCCGATGTTGGAGCACGAGACGTTCCAGCGTTTGGTCGGCATGTTCCTAGAGCTGCCCGACATCAGCAAAATCGAACTCAAAGAGCGTTGGCGGCGGCGCTCGCGCTAATCTTATGAAGCGCGTGCTAATCTTCGCAAACGGTGATGTGGACGATGGGCAAATGGTCAGGCAGGCGCTCGCGTTGTCAGCGTTTGTCATTGCAGCAGATGGCGGTGCGCGTATCGCAGCACATTATGATCGGCTGCCCGCTGTCGTCGTCGGCGATATTGACTCACTCTCCCAACAAGAACAAACTGCACTCGCTGAACAGGGTGTATCCTTCCGCCGTTATCCCCCGGAAAAAGACGAAACAGACCTTGAATTGGCGCTCTATTACGCATTAGAACAGGGCGCGGACTGGATTCGTATTGTCGGCGGCTTAGGCGGGCGTTTAGACCAGAGCCTCGCTAATGTCTACCTGCTCGCCTTGCCCGCACTGCATGATTGTGATGTGCGGCTTGTGGCGGGCGAACAAGAGATCCGTGCCATATCGCCCGGTACGCATACAATTAGCGGCCATGTGGACGATACTCTCTCATTAATTCCGCTCGGTGGGGCGGTGCATGGCATCCAGACACAACACCTAAAATACCCCCTGGACCGTGAAACTCTAGAATTTGGCCCTGCGCGTGGCGTAAGCAATGTGATGACCGCTGACGAAGCGATAATCAGCTTGGAAGAAGGTAATTTATTGCTCATACACACCATAGGAAGGGCGTAAGCAGATGATTAAAGTCCAAAAGCATAATGAGCATGGGCGCTTAGTCTGGGAGTATATCGGCAAAACCCTAGAGCGCACTGAGCGTATGATTTGCTTGGAGGCATTCTTCGGGCGTGATAAGGTAGATATCGGGATGCTGACCTTTGAAAAAGGCGATCGTATGGTGGAATGGTTCTATGCCGATCAATACTTTAACATCTTTCAGGTAGAAGCAGGCGAAAGCCGGAAAATTAAAGGCTGGTATTGCAATGTTGCCCGGCCTGCGACGATCACCGATGAAATCGTCGTGGCGGAAGACCTGGCGTTAGATGTCGTTGTTACGCCGGATGGCACGATTTACTTGTTGGATGAAGACGACTTCGACGCGCTGACAATATACGCTGACGAGCGACAAAAGGCATTGGATGGCGTGGCAACCTTGCGGGCATGGGTTGCGGCGAAGCAAGGGCCGTTTAAGGCGTTGACTGATGCAACCTAATGTCAAAATCAAAAAACAGAACAGAAAATCATTTGCGATGCGGGTTTTGCCATCCGGGGAACTTGAGGTGTCTATTCCCGTTTGGCTGTCGGAAAAGCATCCGTCTGTACAAAAATTCATCCGCACTGGGTTGAAGAAACTCGCGCCACACATCCCTAAGCAGAAGCCGCAATCACTCCATAATGAGCAAATCGTGCGGGATTTAGTCGCGGATTGGGCGCGACTCATCGGTGTTAAGCCGCGCCGCGTTCAATTGCGCTCCATGACGCGCAAATGGGGGTCTTGTTCTAGCAAAGGTACGATCACGCTCAACACCGCCCTATACTATATCCCCTTGCATCTCGTAGAATATGTGGTCGTCCATGAGCTAGTCCATATGCACGTCTTTGACCATAGCCCGGCCTTCTGGGAGATGCTCGAACACTATTTGCCAGCTTGCATGGATTACGAACGCGAGTTAAACACATATCGGGTGTAAGTTATGGGGCGAGCATTAAACAACACGCAGATTTTACGCGCTGCGTTGGTTGTGCTCTTAGGGTTTTTAGCAAGTGGTGTCCTGGGGTTTATCCGCACGGGCGCTTTTTCGGCAGTATTCGGGGCTAGCGCGGAGCTAGACGCTTTCTACGCGGCGCAGCGCATCCCGGAGTTGTTATTTGCCTTGGTTGCGGGCGGGGCGTTAGGTTCGTCTTTTATCCCTGTTTTTACGCGCTATCTCAACGATGAGCAGCGCGACCATGCGTGGCGCTTGGCTAGCGCGGTGATGACGCTATCAATGTCTGCTGCCTTGCTTCTAGCTGTCGTTTTGATGGTCGCTGCGCCTGTTTTGGTGCCGGTGGCGCTCGTGCCCGGTGTGGATGCCGCGCAGCAAGCCCTGACGACATCGCTCACACAAGTCATGCTTGTGACGACCGTCATCTTCGCCGGGAGCGGCCTCGTTATGGGCATCCTCAATGCCCATCAGAGCTTTTTGTATCCGGCCTTAGCCCTCAGTTTATACAACATCGGCTTGATTGCTGGTGCGTTGGTCATCGCGCCGAATTTACCCGCCTATAGCATTGAGCAACCGTTTACTTTAGGCTTGCCGGAATTCGCCAATGTGCCACCACAGGGCAACATCTACGGCCTAGCGTTGGGTGCGGTCTTGGGTGCGACCCTGCATTTTATGGTACAAGTCCCCGGCTTAATCAAAGTACGGGCGCGGTTGCGCGTGTTGTTTAACTTCCGCATAGAAGGCGTGCGCGAGATTCTATTGCTGATGGGACCCCGTGTCTTGGGGTTGGCCGTCGTGCAGATTAACTTTATGGTCAACGTCTTTTTCGCTTCGACGATGGTCGAAGGGAGCCAAACCGCGTTGACGACGGCTTGGTTCTTGACGTATTTTACGCTAGGCGTAATCGCGCAGAGCGTAGGCACGGCGGTATTCCCGACGCTTTCCGCGTTGGCGGCGCATGGCGATATGGCGAATTTCCGTTTGCGCTTGGCGGCAGCTATGCGCAGCGTGTTGTTTTTGAGCTTCCCGGCGATGGTCGGGTTAATGGTGTTGGGGGAACCCGTTGTCGCCGTGTTTGAGCGCGGCGCATGGACAGCGGAGCATACGACTGCCGCAGCATGGGCGTTGAGTTTCTTTGCGGTGGGCATCGCCGGCCATAGCCTGCTCGAAGTGCTTTCGCGGGCGTTTTATGCACTGAGTGACACCTGGACCCCTGTCAAAATTGGCATTGCTGCGATGGTGACCAATATCGTCTTAAGTGTGGTGTTTATTCAGTTCATCGGTGATGAGACGACATTGGCGCGGGGGCCGTTCGCAGGTTTGGCGCTGGCAAATAGCGTCACGACACTGCTAGAAAGTGCGATATTATGGCTGTTGCTCACACGGCGCATCAACGGCCTGGACGACCGCCGCACGTTGCGCTCTGCTGCACGGACATTGGTCGCTGCGGCCTGCATGGGCGGCGTGGTTTGGGCGGTTACGCAGGCGCTCGCTGGTAGTGGTCAATTCATCATTTTGATTGTCGGCATTGGCGCAGGGGTCATCACGTTCTTCGTCTTGGCTATCTTGCTGCGCATGGAAGAAGTGACAATTGTAACCCGGCGCTTAAAGTTCTTGCATCGGTGAAATATCGCCGTCGTCGGTAATTTGATTGACCTTGAGTTCTGCCTTGTCGAGTATGGTTTGGCAATAACTTGCGAGTTTGCGGCCCCGCTCAAACAGGGCGACCGATTGCTCTAGGCTGAGTTCGCCGGACTCTAACCGGGCGACGATGTTGCCGAGTTCTTCATAGGCTTCTTCAAAGGAGTTTATGCTGGTATTTTCCATCGGTATCCTCTTCCTCTATCCGGGCGTTTAATTGTCCATCACGAAGTTGTAAGGTGATCGCATCACCGGGTTTAGCATCCAATTCGGAGACGATGCGCTTGCCGTCTGCGCGGGTGACGATGGCGTAACCGCGCTCTAAAATGGCTTGTGGGCTAGCAGCATGTAAAGCGCGGCTACGTGCGTCTAATCGCTCTCTGAGTTGCTTAAACAGTATCGTCTGGGCGCGGTCAAGGCGTTGGGTAAAATCATCAATACGCTGACGGTGATTGCGAATAGCGTTAATAGGCGAAAAATGCGCGAGATCACGATCTATGTGGGTGAGTGCTTCCCGTTGGGCGGCGATAATATCGTCCATAGTAGCCTCTAGCAACGCCTGACGATCATCTAGGTTTTGTTGTATTTCGGCGATGCTAGGCACGGCGATTTCCGCAGCGGCGGACGGCGTAGGCGCTCGGATGTCGCTTAAAAAGTCTACGATGGTAAAGTCGGTTTCGTGGCCGACCCCGGTGATGACAGGAATATGGCTCGCCCGTACTGCCCGCGCAACGCCTTCGTCATTAAACGCCCATAGGTCTTCGATGCTGCCGCCACCTCGCACCAACAAAATCACATCGACATCGGTATACATATTTAGCTTATCCAGCGCGTCGATAATCTGCGGCGGTGCATCCACACCTTGCACTTGCGACGGACTCAGGATGACTTCCACCAGTGGAAAACGGCGCTGGAGCACGTTTAACACATCTTGGAACGCGGCAGCCGTTGGGGAAGTTGCCACGCCAATCTTAAGTGGCAACAACGGCGGCTCGCGCTTGAGATCAGCGTCGAACAAGCCTTCCATCATGAGCTTGGCCTTTAACCGCTCGAATTGCTGATGTAAATCCCCAACACCAACTGGGCGAATGGCCTTAGCGTAAAGCTGATACTCCCCACGTGGGGCATAGATGCCAAGGCTACCGCGCACCTGGATCGCATCGCCTGCTTGCGGGACGATAGGCTGGCGTTGGGTATCGCTGCGCCACATCACACATTTTAGGCTGGCTTCACTATCTTTGAGTGTAAAGTACCAATGGCCGGATTTTGCGCGGGTCATATTGGATACTTCACCCTGAACGTCAACATCTTTTAGTAAATGGTCTGTGCTGAAAAGATTACTAATGTAACTGGTCAGTTCGCTTACGGTTCGGGTATGCTCAAGCATGAAATTACTCTTTGGCTATCGACTTTAACCATTATACAATTATGGAGCATTTAATCACATAAATGGTCAAAGGGACGAAAATGGCGTATTTAAACGAACAAGAACGCGATAAACTCTTGGAAGACTTAATCAAGATGAACTTCATGCAAGCCAAGCGTAAATTGCGCCGCATGGATCGCCAATCAAAATTGGCTGTTTTTCGCAATGTACAAACAACAGGGGAATGGGTTACACAGTATGACCTGGTGGGTTTGGGTACCCGTGTGACGTTGATTGAAGACTTGAAATCGGGTTATGATGGATCGCCGGACGAGCGTAAAGAGTCGGATTACGAACTTGTGCGCGTGGTCGTTGAGCCAACGGCGGAAAATCGCACGTAACCAATTTTCATGAAGGTTGTTAAAACAATGGGGTGGGTTTTTACACATCCCGAATTTTAAACTTTTTAACGAGAGGGAAGACACATGTTCCGTACACTACCATATAGCCGCAACTGGTCAACAGCGCAACGTTTGGTCTTAATTGGCCTGTTTGTGGGGTTGTTGGCGCTTTCTGCACAGATTAAGTTTTTC
>DAOTTT010000195.1:0-2622 GCA_034437635.1 Anaerolineae bacterium
TGCCGAGTTGGGCTTCGCCCTCCGCAATCGCCGCTTTGACCGCGCCTTCGTCGGTAATATCCGCACTCACGTAGACGGCCTCGCCGCCATTAGCGCGGATCGTCTCCAGCGTGCCGTTGATCTCCCGGCTAGAAAGGACGCTTCTGCTCATGCGGTTGACAGTGGGCGGGGTGGGTTTTTCGCCTTGATCTTTGAGGTGCGCCATCGCCGCCTTTTTGAGCGCGGGTTCATCAGCGGCACCTTGCGTCCAGGCCGGGTCTTGTGCTAGTTGGGAGCGCCCCAACAGGATAAACTTACACTTGTAAACTGCGGCGATTTGCTCCACACAACGCGCAGTGATCCCCTTCGCACCGCCGCTCACTACGAAGACTGATGCCTGTGTTATTGTGCTCATCGAAAGTTATGCTCCATCTGGATGTTTCAAACAAAGGGCGAACCGAAACGTTCGCCCATCTATTATACAAATTGTCATGCGAGAGTTTAAACGGTGGCCGACTTTGCCACCAAGGTAAAGCGCCCCTCAGTGTTATAGGCCACATCCACCAAGCGCCGTTCCGGGTCGAGCAATTCACCCACAATGGCGTTCGTCGCGTCCTCGTCGGTCAAGTTCGCGGCGACATCCAACGCTCGGCAGTAAACGTCCGGCCACTCCAAGTTAACCGTCTTCGTCAGGCCGAACAAGCCCCCGCTGATCGCGCCGTAATCGTCACCGCCCTGGGTGCCGAGTGCGCCGTCCAAACGTGCCACCGTGAAGAACGCGGCATAATCACCTTGTTGGGCAGCATCCGTCAGCGGCTTTTTGAGGTGCTTCGCCAGCAAGAAGACATGCTTAAGAATGTCCTTCTCTGCCGCGTTGAACAGGCGACCGCCCAACATGCGCCCCGGTGGGTTCACATGGATGAACGCCGCAATATACCCGTAATCCGCTGTGATGGCGGCCAGGGCTTCTTCAAGCCGTACTTCGGTAAAGTCCGGCAGTTCCACGCGGGGGACACCCCCCGGCAGTGCACTTTGCAGGTTGAGCGTATCCGCAGGGAAGCCCAACACGGCCACACGCCAACCGAGCGCGGTCAACGCCTCGGTGAGCTTACCCGTTAAAGGCGTGCCGTCATCGGTGATGACACAAACGCTATCTTGCGGCCAGGCAACCTCAATCTGATCGGGCGCGGGCAGGTAGTGTAACGCTACCGGCTCACGCGGAATATCATGATCTAATGTGGGTAGCGCCGGAGCCGCGTTACCATTCACCTCCGGCGCTGGTGCTTTTGGGGCGATACCGTTCTGGCTATGCCCATTCGACGCGGCGGGGACACCACCCGCCATCTCGTTCATATAATCTACGATCTCTTGCAGCGTGCGCAACTCCGCTAAGTCTTCCGCCGGGAGTTCTGGCATCGCCGGGAATTCGTCGCGCATCGCGCCTAGAATTTCCACCCGCTTGATGCTGTCGATCCCTAAGTCCGCTTCGATGTCCATATCGAGTTCGAGCATCTCCGTCGGATACCCCGTCTTATCGCTCACGATGGTCAGCATCGCTGCCGATAACGCCTCGACTGATAACCCGCCGCCACTTGCAGGCGCAGGTGCGGGCGCTTGTGGCGCGGCTGCCGGAGTCGGCGCAGTCTGCGGCACGACTTGTGGCGCTGGCGCTTGCGGCGCAGAAGATTGTTGCGGTGCAGGCGCGGGTTTAGGCTGCGGCACATCATAATGCCCCGCATGTTCAGCGGCGGGTGTATCCGTCGGCGCGGTAACTTGTGCGGCGTTGCCGTTACGCATCACGTCGAACAAAGCGCGGGTCTGCTCGGATTGTCGCTGTAAGTACGTTTCGTGTACGCGCAATGTCTCTTGTTGGTGCGCGTGGAAAGCGTCCAGGCTGCGATTGATGCTCTGCATCGCCTCCGCGCTGAGTGTGCCGCTGTTGAGTGCTTGCTGTTGTTGTGCGGCTAAATCCGTAAACACACGGATGTATTCCGCTTGGTTATCCAAATATTGTTGGTGCGTATGCAGCACTTCGCTTTGCTGCTGGCTGAATAGTGCCAAAGCATCGCCGACGCTGGTCTGTGCTGGCGCAGTTTGTGCGACGGGCACTTCTTTGACCACTTCCTTGACGACCTCAACCGGCACTTCTTTAATCACTTCCTTGACGACCTCACGCACACCACCACCGCTGACCGTCCAACCATCGTTGAGGGTCGCGTCATACTGCTTTTTGTGGTTCTCGCTGATGTACAGCCCACCGCTGACCTTGACCTTCATGCCCTTCTTACGCCCGGTAGCTTTCGGCTTCTCCGGGTCGAGATCATGCGGGTCTACTTCGGCTAATTCCAGGCCAAGCACGCGCAGTTGCGCAATCGCTTCGCGGAATTGACGGTCGCTGCCCTTCTTGCGGCTGGCGTTGAGCGCAACCGCCACATGCGGCTTGTCCTTCAAAATATCTTTGACCAAGTTGGTCAACACGTTGCGCGGGCCAAACTCAATAAACAGATAGCCGCCTGCCGCCTGCATGTTTTCAATCTGTTGGCGGAAGTTAACCGTGTTCAAAATATGATCGCTCAAGGTGCGGCGCATGGCGCTTTCCGCCTGCGGGTACTCTTGCCCGGTAGCGTTGGCGTACACCTTGAT
>DAOTTT010000196.1:0-3118 GCA_034437635.1 Anaerolineae bacterium
GCGTAGGATAAATTTTATAAATGAAGATCGGAGTTATATCAGACATCCATGGGGATTATGACGCGCTAAAGACCGTACTTGACCGACTAGATAACCAGCATCATGTGGATAATATTGTCTGTGCAGGCGATCTTGTAGGCCGAGGGCCGGAAGAAGATCGTGTTGTGCAGGTCATTCGCGAGCGTCAAATCCCGACGGTGAGAGGGAACCATGACGAGTGGTTTTTTGATTTAACGGATGCCAACACAAAGTATCTTAAATCGCTGCCACTTGACCTGCGTCTGCGGTATGATGGCGTGGATTTATTTATATGTCATGGCAAACCAGGCAGCAATATGTGGGGCTTATACCGCGATCACATCTCAACAACGCTGTTGAGTATGATGCTAGACTCGCTCAAGACGGAAGTGCTCATCACCGGGCATACGCATGTGCCGATGTACATTCGCGTTGACCAAGGTATTGTCCTTAACCCAGGGTCGATTTACACGTTTAAAAGTGCACGGTCAACGTCCCATACTTATGGGTTGTTACATCTACCCAGCTTGGATTTTGAACTCTTTGACCTCACCCAAGAGGTTGTCCAACCTGTAGGAGTGGAACGTTATGAGTGAGGCGGATTATCGTACCCATTATACCAAGGACTACTTTAAAAAGTGGAACTATTCCGACCGGGGGATGGGGCGCTTTAGCATGTATTGGTTTGCACGGCGTTACTTTGCCGCGCTCATCCGCGAGCACGCACCCGACGACGGCGGTAAGTTACTTGAAATGGGTTGTGGTTTAGGGCATCTGCTTGGCCTGCTACAAGATGACTTTCAATGTGTTGGCATTGACTTGATCGACTATAGCATCGAGCAGACCTTGCAAAATGCCCCTAAATCCCAAGCCCATCAGATGGATGTGGCCGATATTGTGCAATTCCCCGCCGGGGATTTTAGCGCGGTGGTGGCCTTGCATTTAGTGGAGCATCTGCCCGACCCACAGCAAACGATCCGTGATGTTAATCGCTTGCTCAAGCCGGGGGGGTTGTGGTTCTTTGCCACGCCACACCCGGACTACAGCTTGCGGCGCTTTAAAGACCGCGAGACAGATGCAATTGGCAAAGATAAGACACATATCAATGTGCAACCGCCGCCCATATGGAAGCAGTGGTGTGAAGATAACGGCTTCGTGATGCTCAAGCAGTTTGGGGATGGCCTGTGGGATGTGCCGTACTTCCCGGTGATCCCTAAGATGGTGCAATTTGCGCTTTTAGGACTGCCAGCATTTTTACAAGTCGTGACTCAAACGACATACACCCCGCTGACTTTGGGCGTGAATCAGATCAACATGGCGCTCAAAGTGCGTGATGTTTAGAGTACGCCATCCACCCAACGTTGGCATAACGTGATGGTCGAGATAAAGTCCAATTCTGGCAGTGTGTCTCTTTTTGTGCCACAGCACGGGCAGTAATCCGTTATGGGTTGCATTATGCGCGGCCTCGCCACCATAATCCAACAGTGATAATTAACAATGCGGTGCCTAAGCCGATCAACACGAGCGGTAAGGTATCGTCGTCATCAACTTGCGCTATTCCGTCCTCGACTGGTGCTATTGCATCGTCATCTGATGGCGCTTCCATGTCGCGTGTTTCATCTTCTTCCATAACTTCTGTCTGTGCAGCCGGATCCGCTGCGGGTTCCTCTGCCGCAGCGACCGAGTCGCGTGCTTGGGCTGCTGTCGTACCTTGTGTAGCGGTTGGCTGGACAGCATCACCAGCATTCGTTATGGGTTGTGTTGGTTGAGCTGTGGGCGCACTGAAGGCTTCCATTGCCATATCTGCTTCTTCTTCCGCTTCCGCGAAGTCGCCTTCTGCGAAGTCATCTGCATCATCCATCATCACTTCATCAGTGAATGCCGCTGTTGGGCTGGCCGGCACCGATGCGTCGGGTGACTGTCCAGCAGCGCCACCTGTATTAGCCGGAGCTTGTGGTGGTACGCCACCTACGGGGGCGTTTTGTTGCTCAAGTGTTTGTACTTCTTCCGTTCTAAAGTCTTGTGCGTTGGCGGTTTCGTTAACCTGTATAGATTGAACGGCGACCGCTGAGGGCGAAACAGCGTCATTATTCCCATCGGCCAACAACACAAGGCCAAGCGCGATCAATATAAAGGCGGCGGCAGTGCTGAGGGCGCTCAATACCGGGAAGCGTGTAATCTTGCGCGGGGCAGGGTCTTGTATGGCGACCATATCTGCTGTCAACGTGAAGTTGCGCGGTGCCTTGAGCGTTGGCAGTTGCTTGATGAGCGCGATCGTATCCTGTAAAGCATCAAGTTCTTGTTGTAGGGCGGGGTCTTGGCGTAAGCGTTGCTCTAATGCCGAACGCTCGCCCGCATCGAGCATATCGTCAAGATATGCTGAGAGCAATTCATAATCGCGTTCGGTCACGTCTGCGTCCTCCATCCTATAAATTCCGTTATGTTATAGACGATATTCACCGGGCAAAAGTTCCTTAACGGCTTGTAAGCAGTCGCGCACGGCGGCGCGTGCCCGGCTTAAGCGCGATTTGATCGTGCCGAGTTGTGCGCCGACACTATCAGCAATCTCTTGATAACTAAAGCCTTCAACATCGCTCATGACAAGTGCAATGCGTTGATCGGGTTTGAGGGCGCTGATGCAGTCTTGGATAGCGTGGTTAAGTTCCGCTTGCTGGGCGGCTTCTTCCGGTGTGATGGTGTCGTCTGGGATGGGCGGGCCATCATCGTAATCGTCACCGACGAGATCATCCAGAGCGGTCGCTGGGCGGCGTTTTTCATAGCGGATCATATCATAACAGGTATTGGACGCGATGCGCATAAGCCACGCTCTAAAGTTGCCGGCTTTGTACGTTTCCAGGCGGCGATATGCGGCGATAAACGTGTTTTGGGCGGCATCCGCCGCGCCCGCGTTATCGTGCATAATACGATAGGTGACCGTAAAAACAGCGTTTTGATAGGTCAGCACAAGGTCATTAAATGCCTCAAGGTCGCCTTGGCGTGCCTTATCGATCAAGACTTGTTCGATAAGGCACGCCAAGGCGACCTTGAGGCATTTAATGACCTTGTGCTGACCTATCAAAACGCTGTTTTTACGGTCACC
>DAOTTT010000197.1:0-1892 GCA_034437635.1 Anaerolineae bacterium
CCTTCCGCATCGGCCATCATACCGGCCATATCAACATGCGCCCACGCGGGATAATCAACAAAATGCCGCAAAAATGCCGCTGATGTGCCGACACCATTCATGCGGCCACCACTGTTTTTAATATCCGCCGTCTGCGATTGGATAGCCTTATCGTACTCCGGGAACAGCGGCAACGGCCAAACACGTTCACTGGTCGCATCCCCCGCAGCAATCAAGCGATCACGTAAACGATCATCAATGCTAAATACACCTGCCGCTGCATGACCCAAAGCCACCACACAAGACCCGGTTAACGTGGCAATATCCACCACTGCCGCTGGATCATAGCGTTTAGCATAAACCAACGCATCCGCCAACAATAAACGCCCTTCGGCATCCGTGCTGATAATCTCAATTGTCTTGCCGTTACTGGCTGTCACCACTTCTTGCGGACGATAGGCTTTATCGCTGACGTTATTATCCGATGTGGGGATTAAGCCAACCACATGATACGGCATATCCAGCGCCGCGACGATTTGCAGCGCCGCGATAACGGCAGCGCCACCGCCCATATCCCCCTTCATGCCGATCATGCCATCACGCGATTTAAGGCTGTAGCCGCCAGTATCAAAGGTCACGCCTTTACCGACCAAAACCAGGGTATCTAGTTCGTCGGCACGATCCGCGTTGTGCTCTAGGATGATAAAACGTGGGCGGTCATAGCTGCCTTGTGCGACACCGAGCAATGCCCCCATACGTAGGGCTTGCATCTGCTTTTCTTCCAATATTTGGACACGCAAACCATGACTACTAGCAACGGCCATCGCTCGCTGCGCCATATACGCTGGATTGCAGATGTTCGGCGGCAAATTAACCAGATCCCGCGCTAGGATTGCACCCTCAGCATAAGCACGTCCACGTGCGATGGCTGCGGTAACATCTTCGGCATGAATGCAGTCTATGGTTTGCAGCGTTTGCTCCGGCAGATCACGGGTTTTCTGGCCGTCGTAACGGTACAAGCCCATCAAAGCGCCTTCAGCGACCGCTTGCGTCGCTGCTTGCGCGTCTAAATCTGTGGGTAGTGCAAAAGCCGCCCGGCTAGCTTTGAGCGATGCCGCTTTTTGTGCGCCGCGTGCCGCTGCCCGGCGCAATCCATCCGGTGTGAGCGTATCGCCCAAGCCAACCACCACCAAACGTTTAGTCGCCAACCCAGATTGCGGATACAACACCGTGACCGCTTCCACATTACCGTTTAAATCACCAGCTTGCCACAGATCATCCAACCAACCGCTTAAGGCCATATTAAGCACATCAATGCCTGTACCCCGGCCATCGTCAAATTGAAATACAACCAGCACATCGGCATCAACCGCTGTTAGAGCACTGGTCGTCGCGTTAATGTCCATCAAAAAGCTCCAATTTTGGTTCAATCGAAGATTAATTATGACACGCAGCCCAGAGAACGCAAAAGCACATTATTGACTGCCGTCTTGTTGACTGGTAGATTGAAACCGCTTCAGTACCACACATCCCAGGAGACTATTGTGACGAACGATCAAACCGAGTCGGGTATGTTGCGGCAAACCGCACAGTTCTTACACCTCTATAACCCACCGCCCATTGATGGCGACTTTTACGGCAAACACATCATCAGCGTTGAACAGTTCAAGCATGATGATCTTGTAAGCGTCTTTGATACGGCACGATTACTCCGGCAACGTGTGGCGGAAAAAGAACCAGGTGTTGTTAAACTGTGCAGCGGGCGCGTAATGGCCTCGCTGTTCTTTGAATCGAGCACCCGCACGGATATGTCCTTCCAGGCCGCGATGCGCCGCTTGGGTGGCTCTGTCGTCAGTGCGAGCAATGGTATTCAGTTCTCCTCTGTTTACAAAGGCGAAAATCTGGCGGATACC